>NZ_JBMPPI010000021.1:0-102438 GCF_049340245.1 Undibacterium sp. TC4M20W | reverse complement strand
TGGTCATCTATCAGTTCTTTTGGCATCGCTCTCCACCCTGACAAAACAAGATAGAAAGTTAACACTACTCATGAAAAGTTAACAGCACTTTTTTTCAGTCGTTTTAATTTCGCAACAGCCTCTAAGTGACTTAAGCGACCAGGCATACAAAAATGTAAAGTAGAAAACATCACACCTTTCTGCAATTTTCCTGCGTCCACATCGCTGCTTGACGAGCCATTCGCCTACATACAAAGGCAGGCAGGCAGCGCAGTATTCCTTGATGAAAAATCCTGGCGAAACCACAAAAGCGTAAAAAAATGCAAATTAATCATATCAATATTGCAGCGATATAGACAATTGCATAATATAAATGTAAATTTAGTAAGCATAATGTATTTGCACTAGCATACATGTATATATGTCAATGCATGTCTATGCTGTGTCTATGCTAATAGAGACAGCCAAGCAGGACGGGCTTGACGGTAGGTGGATGGGAAAGCAGGCTTGTAATTCATGGGCAATTGTAAAAGGCCGTTACAAATTTCGCGCCGCAACAAAGTTGCCTTGGAGTATTATTAATTATTGTGCGCAGGCGAAAGGTGTCTAATGAATGACAGCATTCCGCAAACCAGACCGGTCACTATCCTGGTCGTCGATGACGACGACGTCGATGTGCTGGGTATAGAGCGCGCATTGAAAAAACTCAAGATTGCCAACCCTATCGTGCGGGCCCATGACGGTGTTGAAGCGCTGGAAATCCTGCGCTCGTCTGAAGGCTTGCCACGCCCCTATCTGATCTTGCTGGACATTAATATGCCCCGCATGAACGGACAAGAATTTCTGGCAGAACTGCGGCAGGACAAGAACCTGTCATCTGCCGTCGTATTTGTACTGACCACTTCACAGGATGACCAGGACAAGGTCCTGGCTTATTCCAAACATGTGGCAGGTTATATCGTCAAACAGCATGTGGGTGATGGTTTCATGCGTGTGACTGAAATGCTCGACCATTACTGGCGGGTAGTTGAACTGCCCGTTGCCTGAGGTGTAATCATGATGCTGACCGCGCCACCGCAAACCTCTACCCTCGATATCCTCATCATCGATGATGACGAAATCGACAGGCGCAATGTCATCCGTGCACTGAAGCAGGTATCGGTCAGCGTCAAGATCGTTGAAGCCAACAATGCCCTCGATGGCCTGCTCAAAGCCAAGGAAACCCTGTTCGATGTCATCCTGCTCGATTACCGCCTGCCCGACCGTGACGGCATTGAGGTATTAAAAAGCCTGCGCCTGGATAAAACCCACCACGCTGCCATCATCATGCTGACACACCAGGAAGATGTGAGCCTGGCAGAGCAGGCCATAGAGGCCGGGGCACAAGACTTTTTACTGAAAGAAGAAGTCAATGCGCGCCGCCTGATGCGTGCGGTGCACCAGGCACGCCACCGCCACAAGCTGGAATCCGAGCTCAGCCGCAGCTATAACCAGTTGCGTGAGCTGGCCGAGCACGATGCCCTGACTGGTCTGGCCAACCGCTATGATTTTGAACGGGCCCTGTCCTTTGCCGTCAGCCGCGCCAAGCGCGAGAACCTGCATGGCAAGATGGCGGTGTTGCTGCTGGACCTGGACCGTTTCAAGAATGTGAATGACACCTATGGTCATGCTATAGGTGACCAGTTGCTCATCAAGGTGGCACGCCGCCTGGGTACCACCACACGCGGCAGTGATTTGCTGGCGCGCCTCGGTGGTGATGAATTCGTCGTGCTGGTGCAGGACATGGACAGGGTCGATCAGGCCATCCTGCTGGCGACCCGGGTAGTGGAAGCGTTCAAGAAACCCATCATCCTTGATGGCATGGAATGGCATGTGACGATGAGCATAGGCATCGCCGTGTTTGGCTCTTGCGCCAATGATGCAACTGAACTCATGAAATGCGCCGACATTGCGATGTACCGCGCCAAGCAAGAGGGCCGTAACCAGAGTCATTTTTATTCCGACCAGTTGCACCAGGCCGTGCGCCACCGCATGTACCTTGAGCGCGACCTGCGTCATGCCTTGCGCAATGAGCAGTTGCAGGTGTATTACCAGGCCAAGATCAATCCCTTTGATGGCAGCATAGGTGGCATGGAAGCACTGCTGCGTTGGCATCACCCAGTAGAAGGCGTGCTGACGCCGGGTATCTTTTTACCGATGGCAGAAGAGCTGGGCCTGATGTTCGATATCGACCAGTGGGTCATGCGCACGGCCTGCGCCCAGTTGCAGGAATGGCGCTCACTGCCCTTCCTGCATGCCCAGGACCTGACGATGGCGGTGAATGTCTCAGCCATACAATTGCAGGGTGATAATCTCATCTATACCGTCGATGAAGCCCTGCTGACCAGTGGTCTGGACCCGCGCTATCTGGAACTGGAGATTACCGAGAATGCGCTGATCCGTGACCCTGTCCATGTTGCGGCGATTTTGCACAAACTGGTCGGGCGTGGGGTCAAGCTTTCGCTGGATGATTTTGGTACCGGTTATTCATCCTTCGGACATTTGAAACTCTTCCCCATCCATGTCTTGAAGATAGACCAGAGTTTTGTCGCCGGAGTTGGCAAGGGTGAATCGCAAGAACGCCTGCTGGCCGCCATGATTGCCTTTGCCAAGACCATGGAATTATCCCTGGTGGCAGAGGGTATAGAGACTGAGCAACAAGCCATGTTCTGTGCTGAACGCGGTTGTGAACTTTTGCAGGGCTTTATGTATTCACGCCCTATCCCATCGAGTGAATTTGAAGATCGCTACCTGACCGGAAGTTTCCGCCATGAGCCAATTGGACCACAGTCAGAACAATGAGCAGGCCAGCACTCAACAATCCGGAAAGCAGCCAGATTATGTCAACGAGCAGCATGCCTTGCTGGCCGCGATCGTCAATTCATCTGACGATGCCATCATCAGCAGTGACCTCAGCGGCAATATAATAAGCTGGAACCACGCAGCAGAAATTTTGTTTGGCTATACCGCGACCGCAATTTACCAGCGCCCTTTTGCCAGCCTCTTCCCTGCCGGGCAATTGCCTGACCACCTGTCGCTGATTAAACTCATGCAGCAAGGCGCTTCGATAGGCCATTTTGAAACCATGCGACGCTGCCAGGATGGTACTGAGTTGCCAGTGGCGCTGACCATCTCTGCCATGCGTGATGAGGGCGACAATATCATAGGCCTGTCACTGATCGCGCGTGACTTTAGCGTCGGCTACCGTATCGCTGCCCGTTTGACGCAAAGCGAGCGCCATTTCCGCCAGGTGGTGGATGCGGCGCCGAATGCCATGGTCATGATAGACCGCCGCGGCCTCATAGAAATGGTCAATTCGCAGACCGAGGCCATCTTTGGCTACACCCGCATCGAGCTGCTGGGCAAACCCCTGGAAATCCTGATCCCTTCACGCTTTCAACGCCACCATCCCAGCCTGCGCACCGGTTACTTTGCCAACCCCATCAGCCGCGTCATGGGGCGCGGGCGCGAGCTGTATGGCCTGCGCAAGGACGGTACCGAGTTCCCGGTAGAAATAGGCCTGAACCCGATAGAAACTGCCGATGGCATCAAGGTTTTATCAGCCATCGTCGATATCACCGAGCGCAAGCGCCAGGAAGAACGTTTCCGTCTCGTAGTGGAAGCCGCACCGAATGCCATGGTCATGATAGACAGCCAGGGCAAAATAGAAATGGTCAATGCCCAGACCGAAACCATCTTTGGCTATGAGCGTGAAGAACTGTTGGGCCAACCTATGGAAGTGCTGATACCTGAACGCTTCCGCCATCACCACCCTGGTTTGCGCACACATTTTTTCTCTCAGCCCAGCAGCCGTAGCATGGGCACTGGCCGCGACCTGTTTGGCTTGCGCAAGGATGGTACAGAGTTCCCGGTAGAGATAGGTCTGAACCCGATAGAAACTGCCGAGGGCATCAAGGTTTTATCGGCGATTGTCGATATCAGCGAGCGCAAGCGTCTGGAAGAACGCTTCCGCCTCGTCGTGGAAGCCGCGCCGAACGCCATGGTCATGATAGACAGCCGCGGCATGATAGAAATGGTGAATGCGCAGACTGAACATCTGTTTGGCTACCCGCGCACAGAATTGCTGGGCCAGCCTATGGAGATGCTGATACCAGCCCGCTTCCGTAGCCAGCACCCGGATTTGCGCGCCCAGTATTTCACCAGCCCCAGCACGCGCGCCATGGGTAGTGGGCGCGACCTGTTTGGCCTGCGCAAAAACGGCAGCGAATTCCAGATAGAGATAGGCCTCAACCCTATACAGACTGCAGATGGTCTCAAAGTATTGTCAGCAATTGTTGATATCTCGGAGCGCAAGCGTTTTACCGATGAGCTGTCGCGGCGCAACCAGGAACTGAACAATTTTGCCTATGTCGCCTCGCATGATCTCAAGTCCCCTTTGCGCGGTGTCGATCAACTCGCCACCTGGCTCACTGAAGACCTGGCCGGCAAGATCGATGATGAAACCAATGAACACCTGCGCCTCATGCGCATGCGCATTAAACGCATGGAGAGGCTGCTAGATGACTTGCTGCTCTACTTCCGCGCCGGGCAACTCGGCGGCTCGGTAGAATACATAGACTTTGCCGACCTGGTGCGCGATGTATTTGATCTGTGCTGTCCGGACCAGTCTTTCAGGCTGGAGCTGCAAGGCGAATTCCCGCGCTGCCATACCCACAAGGTGCCGCTTGAACTGGTGTTCCGCAATCTCATCAGCAATGCGATCAAACATCACGATACCAAAAAAGGCTGCATCGTCATACAGTCCATCCTCAATCAACAATGGCTGGAATTTGCGGTCTGCGATGACGGTCCCGGTATCGCTGCTGAACATAGCGAACGTGTGTTCGCCATGTTCCAGACCCTGCGACCGCGTGATGAGGTAGAAGGCAGCGGCATGGGCTTGGCCATCATCAAAAAAACCATAGAGTCGCTGGGCGGCCATATCAAACTCAGCACCAACCAGCCACGTGGTGCCGCGTTCAACTTCACCTGGCCGCGCAACATGGCGGAGGCTTTATAAGATGATGTCGCATTCCCGCAAAACAGAAGCAGACACTGACCCGGCGGCCTTGCTAGCCGCCATCGTCAATTCATCGGACGATGCCATCATAGGTAGCGACCTGAACGGTCACATCATCAGTTGGAACCATGCCGCCAGTTTCTTGTTCGGGCATGCGCATGCGGCAATCCTGGGTCGCCCCTTTGCCGTCCTGTTCCCGGACGGGCAATTGCCCGACCATCAAACGCTGGGCCAACTGCTGCAAAAAAATAACGCCATAGGCCAGTTTGAAACCATGGGCAGGCGTGCTGATGGCAGCGAAATACCAGTGTCACTGACCATCTCGGCCATACGTGATGCCAGCGGCAATATGTTTGGCCTTTCTCTGAGCGCACGCGACTTCAGCAGCGGCTACAAAATGGCCGCCAGACTGACACAGAGTGAAAGGCATTTCCGCCAGGTAGTCCAGGCTACGCCAAATGCCATGATACTGGTCAACAGCCAGGGCCAGATAGAGCTGATCAATGAGCGCTGCGAACAGATGTTTGGCTACACGCGCGCTGAACTGATAGGCAATATGCTTGACATGCTGGTACCTGAACGCTTTCGCGGGCAACATCCGGAACGGCGTGCAGCTTATTTTGCCCATCCAGACCAACCTGTCATGGGCAAGGGCCGCGAACTATATGCCTTGCACAGGGATGGTACCGAGTTCCCGGTAGAAGTCAGCCTCAGCCCCATCGAGACAGCAGACGGCATGAAGGTATTGTCAGCCATTGTCGATATGTCAGAACGCCAGCGCTTCACCGACGAACTCTCGCGCCGCAACCAGGAACTCAAGGACTTTGCCTACGTCGCCTCGCATGACCTGAAAGCCCCGCTGCGCGGCGTTAACCAGCTCGCTACCTGGATCACCGAAGACCTGGCAGGCCAGATCAATGAAGAAACCCAGGAACACCTGCACCTCATGCGCGTACGCATCACCCGCATGGAAAAACTGCTCGACGACCTGCTGCTCTACTTCCGCGCCGACAATCTTGGCGGCGGCACAGAATGCATAGACTTTGCCGAGATGGCACGTGACGTCTTTGAACTATGCTGCAACAACCCCTCGTTTTCTCTCGAATTGCAAGGCACCTTCCCCAAAGACCATACCCACAAGGTGGCTCTCGAACTGGTCTTGCGCAACCTCATCAACAATGCCATCAAACATCATGACAAGGCCAGCGGCCACATCACCGTACGCGCCCTGCCAGCCCCTGATAACCAGGCCTACCTCTTCGAAGTCGCCGACGATGGCCCCGGCATTGCCACCGAACACCGCGAACGCGTCTTCGCCATGTTCCAGACCCTGCGCCCCCGCGATGAGGTAGAAGGCAGCGGCATGGGTCTAGCCGTCATCAAGAAAACCATAGAATCACTCGGCGGCAGCATTAGCCTGGCGGCCAACCAGCCGCGCGGGGCGGTGTTCAGGTTTAGCTGGCCGCGGGTGGCGGGGTAGTTGGTGTCTCACGTAGGAGTGGCTTTAGCCGCGAATAGCAAACGGAATTAGCAATTCAAGACCAAAAAACTCACCACAGAGAAACGGAGTCACAGAGAAATGCAAGAGGGCGTAACTCATCGCTGATTGTTGGTCGCAACTAACAGAGTCATAAAGGAGCAAAAAATCTCAAATACCCGACAAGCGCATTCACTATTTTTTACAGGCCCTAAAAACTGATCAATCACCCTGACGACTCAACCAGATGGAAGCGTTTGCATAGAGCTGGGTAAAAAGTGCGTAACGCTGTCCATCATTAAAACTTGCAGGGCTTTTCTTTTTAATCGACTCTATTTTCTCTTGTGCCGTATATTTAACTCCTTTAATAGTTTCCAATCGGCTCTCTGAAGTAATTTGACGAACAAGCGCAGCGCTTATCAGATGCGCTTTCAGCCTGCCTGACTTCTCCGGTTTACTCTCGTATGCATCAAGTGTAAGGAAGCGATTTTCCGAACAATCTTTTTCTTTTACGCCAAACAATTTCTTTAATTCTGCTTCATCCAGAAGAAGAAAGCCGTATCGATGGGCGGTTTCACCGACTGGGATTAAATAATCTTCAACAATCAGTAAATAGCCGTCATCCTTGAGTAATTTCGCGACATGAGAATCTTTTCCTAATTCACGAATCCAATCATCGGGATCAATCTCGTGAAGAACATTGCACATCACAACTAGATCAAAAGACCCAGCGTCAAGTTTCGCGCTAATTTTAGACAGTTCATTGAAATATCGATTTTGAACGTCTTCGCCTGAGTAAAAAGAAGTCAGTTCATTCATGCAACGTTCTTTATCATCGTCGTAGGAGTCAAAAGCATGGTAGTCAAGCCAGCCTCGAACATTGTCTCCAGGCATAGACAAAATTGTTGATAGCAATCGCCCCTGTCCAGCTCCGAAATCAAGCACTCTGATGGAATTATCTGTTCCGTTCTTTGAGCGTAATTTGTGAATAATTCTTGCAATCTGGTTAGTTTGGGGATCGGCAGTATCTGCCCCGACTGTCCCCGGTGGCAACAGACATTCAGACAAAAAACGGGCTGTAGCAAATTGTGCTGGCAAGAGAGTGAATTGCTGTAATCGATCTGCCCCGCTCTGACCACCCATGAGACCATTAAGAACACGCTCAGGTTGACGTCCGCTCCAAGATACCTGTCCGTCATTCACGTACCACAGGCAATTTGGATCATCGTGGACTAAATGAGCAATAAGCGGAACGCAATGCGTTGCAATCCAGATTTGTCCATCAGTACACAATTCTTTTAATCTGGTAACAAGCTCAATGATAGCTGTAGGATGAAGATGATTTTCAGGCTCATCAAGAATCAAAATGGCTTCTTTTAATCTTGTATTCTGCGCATGTAGGGCGACAGCCAACTGCAAAAGTAATTTTTGCCCGGAAGATAAGGTCCGATAGTAATCGTCCCTGCCGAATAGCGAAACCTTTCCACCGACGGTATAACGAGGATCGCTAGCCGTTCCTAATAAAAGCTTAATTGTATCTTTGAGTTCTTTAGCTGATGTTTGTATAGATTCAATCTTCTTAAAATCTAACTGCGCTAAGGCATCCGGATGCCTTGAATTGAAGTCAATTTGCAGTTTGTCTTTTAAGTATGACGAAGCTGATTCATGCAAATTACCCAATCCTGGACTCTTCGCACTTTCGGCGAAATCTCTCATTTGGCCGGAAGATATATATTCTGCATCAAGAAGAGTCGTTTGTAATGGAACAAAATTTATAAATCCGACTGGGCCATTGCTGTCTGAGTCATAGCAAATCATTTCTCTAAGGCGTAATTCATTTTTGATGCCCTTCAACTCAAAGCCAAAAGCATTTACTGAATTCAAATATCCGCCATACTCACTCTCTGACGCCCCATCTAACAACGTATGAAAATGATTGATTGCTGCATTATTTTCCGACTCTGCCACCTTGAGCTGAGCCAGCGAGCGACTGCCTAACCTGCTATCCAAAGAAGTTAACGCATTTAACAGGCGAGTTTTCCCTGAGCCATTAGGTCCTGCCAACACAACAACCTGTCCAAGCCTTGGCATTTTTATTTCGGCAGTAATACCGCAATCAATGCCTCTTTCTGAAAGTTCATTGGGAAGAAAATGTATTTGAGATATGCGCATGATTTGAGATCGTCCGTGATTTTCAGTTATATCTTACATGGCAAATTGTTGGATTTGTTAAGAAGGCACTCATATCTACAACATAACAAATTTGTCCATATGAATAAGACCGGAATTTAAAATGTCAATATACGGGGTAGGCTATAACGCATCCATTACCTCCATTAATGTCGCTCCAGCGCAGGCTGGAGCCCAGCGGCGTTCGTTGGTTGACGAAGGAATTTCTTAAATCTGGATGGACGTCACAAACCCAATATGGCACATCAACGTACCCGGCCCAAATACGATGGATTCCTGCCTGCGCAGGAATGACAATTGAAAGATATCAATATAAAAAGGCCACACGGTTTGTATGGCCCTGCATAGAAAATCCAGAATGAGCGTTTTGTCCCGCAACTACTCAAAAACGCCTATGCAAACCTTACTTCGGCGGGAAGTTATAAGTCACCGTGTAGTTCCCGCTCCCCGCATACGATTTGACCTGCACATAGTAGTAACCCGCCGTGCCTGCATAGCTGATGGATTCAGTCGATGTGCTGCCTTCGCTGCTGGCTACCTTGGTCCAGGCGCTGCCTGAGTATTTGTACAGGTAGAGGTCAAAGTCTGTGCCTGCTGGCCCGCTCAACTGTATGCTATAGGTGCCATTGCCAGACTGGATATAGCCGGGTGATGCGCTGGGTGCATTAGCCGTTGCGCCGCTGGCGAGGCTGCCGGTCTGGGTGACAGCACCACCTGGTGTTGGTGTGTATGAGGCAAACACCGTCCTGGCCAGGCCTTCATTGACTGCATGCCATGGATAGCCCAGCGTGCGCATGCGGGAGTTTTCTGTTGGCCTGTATTTCCCGGTCTTGCAATATTGCGCGCCCTGGAAGGTGCCGACTGTACCATTTGCATATTGCCCCAGGCCGGTTGGAACCGCAGTGGATGACGAGATCAGGCCACCCCATTTGACATTGCGTGTGCCATTCAGGGATACATCGCCTGAGCTGGGTTCAGCACTGAGGCTGCAAGTACCGTAATCATATTCATCAGCCAGGGCAAAGGCGGTGTGGCCTATCTCATGCAGGGCAATTTCCACAGACTGGGCATGCATGGAGAGCGTCGCGATCTCACCGCCAGAACCACCATAGCGAGTGGAGTTGGACACCACGACAATGACGTCACGCTGGTCAGGCGCAAGTACCGAACCGACGATGTCATATACCTTGGTTGAGTTCACACACAGCAGGCGGTCGATGTTATAGCAGTAGAAGCTGCCATCCATGGCGGTGTCGCGATACACGCCCTTGTCCGGCTCATCTGCGCCGGACTGGTTGCTGACGACATCAACGCGGTGCACATTGATGCTGGCACGATTCGCTGCAAACAGAGGATCGGCCATGAAGCCATCGATGACTTTTTGTGCGTCTGTACGCCATTTACTCATCTCGGCAGCAGTATAGCCATCGCCAACAAAGACCAGGTCCATGCGTGCATTGGACGGACCATTATTGATGATAGTCGTGACGGTTGCTGCCGGGGTGGCAGATGGTGGTGGCTGCATGCGTGTGGCCTGGCCGTTGCGTACTATCTTGTCAAGGGTAGCGCGGTTAAATACCACCGGCTGCGGCGGTGGCAGCGCCATGCGCGCATCGCCCGCGGCTTGCGGCTGGATTTCTATGCTGGCGACCTTGTCATCAAAAGGCAGGGACACCTCAAACACACCATCAGCCTGCCTGACTTGCTGCGACACATCAATGGCCCCGGTCTTGGGATCAAACGCCTCGACATGGCGCTGCTGCGCATTGCGCACCAGCACTTCATGGATGATAGTACCCTGAGCATTTCTGGCAATGACACGCCAGGGTTCGCCCTGCCCACTGTCAGGCATGCTGGGTGTCAGCGCAAACTCGCCAAGCTCGGCACGTACAGGCGTGAAACTGGTGCCCTGCCTGCCATCGCTGTAGGCGACCCGCAGCGAAATATTCGCCGCATGGGCTGCACTGAGTTGTAAGGCTGAAATTGCAACGGACATCAAAATAAGTTTGAGTGAATTCATACTGTCTCCGAATAAAATAAGGTGAATGTGTGAACTACCGATGCTGATGGTGCTAATGCCGGTGTTTAGGCTGATATTGATGCTGATATTGACGCTGATGTTGATACTGCTAAAGCTGATGACTAAGGAGGAACCTCCCCCGATGTGAGAGAACCGTTGACGAAAGATGCTATCGGGGCAGTCGCTGCGCTTGATGCTGGCAGCTGGAGTTCAGTATAGTAAAATAAATATATTAAACAAATATTAATGTAAGCAAATGTGAATGAGATCGCGGCATGCAAATGAAGGTCGCCGGGGTCGATATGGATACTGGCGGCCTGCCCTGCTTCTCTTATGTCACAATAGCTGGTCTATCCCAGTCCATGACCTGCATGCACCGCATCACACGCTCTGATCTCTATTTGTTTCTGATGCTGCTGTTGACCAGCCCTGTCACGGTGCCATGTGCACTGATCTGCCTCGTGCTGTTTGGCCTGTTCTGGCTGCTGAGCCTGCTCAAGATAGAAATGATAAACGGTTTATTATTCATCTTGTTCATGGTGATTGGGTATCCATTTATTATCGTATTGCAGCTCAGCGGCTCTGCGGTAAATCACCTGCTGCGCGCACGTCCGCAAATTGACGATACCGGTTTTACTTTCCATCGCCGCTTTAAAAAAGTGACGGTCTTGTGGACTAGTATCAAGTTCATCCGCGAGGTCTGGACGCCGCCTGGGGGATCGGCATTTCAATTCCACTTCCATGATGGGCAGCATCTGCAAATATCCAGCACTGAAGACAGTCAGCCAGTCATCGAAGAGACGAATAAGCTGGGCATACCATTTGAACTGGACAAGTTCTGTCAAGCCTTCCGTGATGACAGGCGTACTGCAGATAGACACGCCTCAGACGAAGCAGACGTGGACTAAACCTCATTCGCCATACTGTGACAAACTCATCTTTTTGCGAAAACCAATACCGCGATAGCATGGATCAACTCCCGATTATCTTCTTCCCTGGCATCAACGGCGATGCACGCATATTTGCAGAACAGCTAAAAGCCTTCTCCACCTTAAAGGTCGCGCAGTGGCTGCCGCCAGCCCGCTCAGAGAGCATGTCGGCGTATGCAAAGCGTATGGCAAGAGCAGTTGATCCGGGTGGCCCCTGCCTGGTCGGTGGCACCTCTTTTGGTGGCATTGTCGCACTTGAAGCCTCCCACCATCTGCAAGCGCAAGCCTGCCTGCTATTTGCGTCCAGCCGCGATGCCCATGGCCTGCCGACCAGCTTGCGCATGGCAAGGCAGTTGGGTAAACTGATCAGTGCTGACACCATCTGGAAATGGACAATGCGGTGGCAAGATGCCAGCATTGCCAGCCTGCCATCGGCCAGAAACAAACGCCAACGCCTGTCGCCAGCGCAGCAGCATTTTCGTGACTGGGCCCTGTCTGCCTTGCTGGGCTGGAAGCCTGCTCCCGCAGCCTGCACTATCATGCAACTGCACGGCAGCAGAGACAATGTCTTTGCCGCCAGACGCAGCAAGGCCGACAGCAGCATCGTCGGTGCCGGGCATGTGATGACGCGTACGCATAGCGAAGAGGTCAATCAGTTCATCATCAAAGCACTTGAATCCTGCCATTCGTCAGAGACAGGCATCACCAGCATCCAGCAAAGCAGGCATCACCATGAATGACCGCATCAGGTTTTCAGACATCATGCTTTTTTTGGTCTTGCTACTGAGCTGCCCCATATGGCTAAGTTGCCTACTCATGGTGTGGATACTGAGCATCGTTTTTTTGCCTTTGTTGATACTAAAGCTGCCACTGAATATTAAAATCTTCCTCACAAATATGATGACGTTAACTGGTTTGCCATTTTTGTTCGTCGCTACCCTCGGGAGTAAAGGCTTTTATCACCTGATACGAAAACGCCCGCAAGTCACGCAAAACGGATTTACCTATCGCCAGGGATTTAACTCAAGAGAAATCACCTGGGCAGAAATCGCCTTCATCAAATGGACGAACTTTATACCTGATGGCGATGCCTATGAATTTACCCTGATTGACGGTAATGTATTCAGCTTCAACTCCTATGTAAAAATCCAGTATCTGCTTGAACAGTCGCAGAAAGCGGGAGTGGAGTTCAGGCGTTGGAACGAACCAGGTAAATCTACGGTCCGGAATACAGTATGGGATGAGATATGATGATTTCACTCCCTTGCTCCCGCCGTAGCAGGGAATTTTCTTCTGCACTTGCGTCTTTGTAGTACCCGCCATATGCTATTCATCCAAATCGATGATGCCTGCGGCAGTATCAAACAGCTTAGCCCGAATTTCATCCATAGCATCAGATAAAAAAACCAAGCAATGACACTACCCCGCCCCGCTGATTTTGAAGGCATACTCAGCCTCTCACGCACCGACAATGACGGCAGGCAGTCTGCCGTGCTTAACGGATACAGAGCTGCCCACCAGTTGCATGACAATCACTGCAGCACCGGCATCCATGAATATCTGGATAGTGACCAGGTACAGCCTGGTGAAAGTGGCCGGGTGGCTGTGTGTTTATCCACGCCCGATGTGTACCCGGCCTGTCTTTGGGATGGCCGTGAACTCAATATTCTTGAAGGTAAAAAACAGATAGGCACACTCAGGGTCACCAGCATATTCAATGCTACTTTGCGCACCAACCCTGGCGAATACCTGATCAGGTGGCAAGCCCCGCGCCTCAAAGAAATTGGTGCCTGCCTGCTTAATCTCTTTCAAGGTGACGATTACCAGATCAATCAACAAGCCTTGCAAGGCCTGCACGCACTGCATGCATCTCCCCTGGTCTTGCGCATGGATGCCACACTATTCAAGACCGTCATGAACATGCCGGGCTTTGACACAGCAAATTGCGTCGCCCGCATGCTGACCGGCTATCGTCTGAATTACACGCGCAGCCTGGCCGCTTTCAAAGCTGCGTCCAGCGATGAAACTTTCCTCGGCCTGTTTAAGGGCGCTTCCAGAAAGAAAGCACAAGAAGAATACACACAAGTGGTGACCGACCTGGGCAGCCTCATGTATGTGCTGCCAGGCTATGGCCATCTGGCGCAGGAAGAAGTACTGGCCCTGCTCGATACTGGCGACAGCTTTTTGACCTCCTTTGCCGGAACCATGATGGATGCGTTTCCCACACTAGACGACCGGCACATAGCACAGCTCCTCGACACGATGGAAGAATATGGTGTGCATGAATGGCCCTACCAACCCGGCATTGCACTGGCTGCCGCATTGACAAAAAACCCCAAAGGTTTTGACACAGTGATGAGCAGATTTGAGCATGGCAACGACAATCTGCAATGCGGCATATTCCGAAGTTTTGAATCCCTGGAGATGGCACTGCCTTTGCAGGCACAAGACATGATTGTGCGCCGGGCACTATCGTATGGCGGCAATCGCGATGACGAGGCATACAGTAGCGCAGTCATTGCACTGTCACTATGCAAAGACCGGCAAGCAGAAGCAGTAGCGATACTGGCTCCCTGCCTTGACAGTGAAGCCTGGTTCATCCGGGGCAATGCAGCCATGTCACTGGGCTTGCTCGGCATAGAAGATGAGGCACTGATCAATCGCCTCGGTGACATGATCTTTGATACTGAAGGCAACGACTGGAACGTGCAGTCAGCCACGCTGGGGGCTTTGACAGAACTTGGTGACAAGGCGCGCAGCCAGATCAGTAAATTGCTGAGACTGGCAAGTGACAACGAAGAGGATGAAGATTTCAATGGTTATCCTTGCCCCAATCAATTGCTGGCAGATTGTTTTGGTGCCATAGGCGAGAGTACATCTGCGGTGATCGAGGCACTACGCAAGATAGTCGCCAGACAAGGCCGTATCAGCGCCGGACCGGCCATCATCGCCTTGGGCAAACTAGGCAAGGCAGCCACACCTGCCATGGATTCAATCAAGGCATTTATTCTTAGCGAAGACTCTCATGTCGATAATGCCGACCACGCCCGCGCCGTCATCGATGCCTGCGTCGCCATCAATGGTGCTGACAATGTCGACGTCAACAACTGCATCAGGCATTTGGCAAAGTCTGTGCATGCTGATGTGGCTGAGGTGGCGCATCAGTATTTGAGCGGTGGAAGTCAAAAGTAAAACCGTCATGTATCGACATGGTGATAGTAAGATGTGCACGACTAGAAATGCCATACGCAACGCTATCAGCATGTTTGCAACTGAAACTGCTCCTGATGTTAGCAAAGCCCCGATCGTAGGGCGCATTATAATGCGCAGTATGTGAGCGACGCACACGGCAAAGATATCTTGGCCACGGCATGCAGCATGCCCATGCGGCGCATTGCAATGCGCCCTACTTTACGACGATATCGTCATTCACTGAGATGCGCTTAGCAGAGCTTTATCTGAGCTTAATGTGGTTTACAGCAAGTTCAAACGCGTGGCTTTGAATACGATGGATTCCTGCCTGCGCAGGAATGACGATAGAACGGGTGTCCAAATAGACGGGTGTCTCAGTTTACCCAGGCTCAAGTATAAGAGCGGGGAAGTCAGGATAAATGCTTGCAGCACATCAGCGTAACTCTCATGACTATGCATCCTGCATTACAAAATGGATACCCCAAGCAATCAGATAAGCTCTGCCCTTATCAAGGTCATCCCAGCGCAGGCTGGGATCCATCTGCGCAAAGTCCGTTTTTCGAAAATGACCAGTGACCTGTAGGGTGCGCCATGCGCACCGCTCGGCTCATGCAGACGATTGAAGCCGCCCATGCTGTTAGCAAAGCCATGGCCGTAGGGCGCATTATAATGCGCCGTATGTGAACGACGCACATGGCAGGCACTCCGATTTTCACTGTTACAGTTCGCTAATATAAGGTATTCGCAGGCATGCGCCCACAAGTAAGCACATTACAAATCGATGTCTTCAGCATGCAATGACACTTTTCACGGCACACCTGGAAGCGGACTATTCAGGTATGATTTGCCATTTCTCGTTGGATGAATGGCAATCAATAACAGCAGCAATTGCATATGCCAGTTGACCTGTTCGGTCGCCCTGTCAAATGATCATTTACTGTATTGCGCCTCAAGCTTTCACAAATATGAACTCAATCAAATCAATCAAATCTTTCTTCGCTATCTGCTTGTTCTGGCTGGCATCATCCAATGCATGCCTGGCAGCCAGTAGCAACATCCTGGACGAGCTCATGTATGAAGCTAATTTACAGACATACTACAAGAACTACGCAGGCGCATTGAGAGCGAATGATCTGGCACTCAACATTGCAGAAGCTAACAGAAGTACCTACTTCACTTATTTTGCACGTCTCTACGAAAATCGCTTTCATACACTCCAAAACATGAAACGATATGACGAGGCGTATGCCACGGCACTCAAGACCAAAGAAATTCTTAGCACAGACCCTGCGAAAGATGGCGCGAATTATTCCAACTTATTGCGTGAAATTGCTGAAATGCTGATGGAGGAAGGTAAATATGCTGCAGCAGAAAAATTTGCGTTCGAAGCAGTAGAAAACCTTGAATCTAAAGGGACTGACGATGAACTCATCATGCCGGACCTTTACAGGGTATTAAGTCGTGCATATGTCAAATTGGGAAAGTTAGAGCAGGCAGTGTCTGTCTTGAAAAAAGCCGTCGCTTTTTCTAATCAACAGGGTAAAACATCATCACTACAAAAATCTGCCTCTTTAGAAGACTTGAGCAAAGTATATCGGACTTTGGGACGAACAGACTTGGCAGAACTTGCCGATAAAGAGAACAGTAAGATTGAACATACGATAACGATGGTCTCCAATGTCAGAGTGGAGCGCCCCAAAAATTACTCGCCTGTGGCTTTTGATAGAAATTCCTGTACGCAGCCCAAATATCCTGAAGAAGCCTTGCAACAGCAGTTGCGTGGCACGGCAAAATTCCGTTTCCTGATTGATGAAAACGGAGGCATCGCAGCAAAATACATCTCCGTCAGCAGTGGTTCGGTGCTGTTGGATACAGCGACCTTGCAGGCGTTCTCCAGATGTAAATTCTCGCCGGAAATGCACGACGGCAAAGCAATGCGTTCCTGGTTTTCTGGTCAGTTCGTCTGGAACTTGCCAAACTAAAGAGTCTTTGATGTAAAGCTTCACGAGATCAAATAAACCTTCGGCATGGAGGTGCGTCATGCGCACCGCTATGGCGAGGTTCATGACTGAAGCCAATTCTGCTGCTCGCAAAGCTCCGGTCGTAGGGCGCATTATAATGCGCCGTATGCATGCAACGTGCGCTGCAATAATATATTGCCACGGCATGCGACATACCCATGCGGCGCATTGCAATGCGCCCTACTTTACGGCGATGTCGTAGTTCGTGCGAATGCGATGAGTAAAACCTTATCTGACTTTAATGTGGCTTGCACCAAGTTCAAACGCATGGCTTTGAACACGATGGATTCCTGTCTGTGCAGGAACGACGGCAAAGAGGATATCCAAATAAGCAGGTGACGCGGTTTACACAGACTCATGATCGCCATTAACGCAAACAGGATCAGATGGTTGTCCGTAAGCAGTGACTTAACAAACCCGGCTAAACATCACCCACCAACGGCAATTCCAGCCCCTTGCCATACACCCGTATCAACTCCTCCACAGGCTGCGGTCTGGACAGCACAAAGCCCTGTATCAGCGTATCGCCAAACTGCCGCAAAAAGGCAAGCTGGGTATCCGTCTCGACCCCTTCTGCAATCACATTCAAACGCAGGTTGCGACCTAGCTCTATGATGGTGCGGACGATGGCGCGGTCTTCGCTTTGCTGGGGCAGGCCTTTGATGAAGGAGCGGTCTATTTTCATCGAAGAAATAGGCAGGTTCTTCAAATGAGCGAGTGAGGAATAACCCATGCCAAAATCGTCGAGACTGATGCCAAAGCCCAGCCGCCGCAGCGTGCTCATGATGGGGATGACATGGTCGGGCTGGTGCATGAGCATGCTTTCTGTCAGTTCCAGGCAGAGGTGGTGTGGCTTGATGCCTGACCTTTCGACGACGGCGCGCAGTTCATCGGGCAGCGCGCTGGAGGTAAATTCAGACGCGGCCATGTTTACATGCACCTTCACATTTTCAAAACCACAGCGGTGCAGGCGTGCCAGGTCGTGGCAGGCGCGGTGCACTACCCAGCTGCCTATCTGGATGATGAGGCGGCTTTCTTCTGCAATGGGGATGAAGATGTCGGGCCGCACGATGTCGCCATTGGCACGGCGCCAGCGTATCAGGGCTTCCAGAGCATGTATCTGGCCGTTAGCAGCAAAGATGGGTTGGTATTCGAGGAACAGGGCTTGCTCGGCAATGGCCTGGTGCAGCTCTGTTTGCATGGTCAGGCGCTGCGCCAGGTCTGACTGTTGCACGGCAAGGGTGTAGGAGGTGCTGCTGGAAAAATAGCTAACGTCATTGCGGCCATTTTTCTTGATACGGTACATGGCAGTATCAGCACCACGCAAAAGCTCAGGGCCGGTCAGGCCATTGTCGGGATAAATACTGATGCCTATGCTGGCCGAGACGGTAATCTCATGGCCGTTGAACATGAAAGGTAATTGCGCTGCATGCAGCACTTGCCTGACCAGGCTATCAAGCTGTTCATTGAAAGGTGTGGCCGAACCATCGGGTTGGTAGAGTATCGCAAACTCATCACCGCCTAGCCTCCCTACCAACTTGCCGGGTATGGGCAGGGCCTGCACTCTTTGCGAAAAACCGCGCAAGACGACATTGCCGGCCTCATGACCAAAGGCGTCATTGACGGGTTTGAAGCGGTCAAGGTCAATAAAGATCAGGCCAAACTCAGTGCCACTGGCAGCGCTTTTTTTGCAGGCGCTGTCGAGTATCTGGTAAAAATGGCTGCGGTTGGCGAGCTCAGTCAGGCCATCGATTTGCGCCAGCAGGCGTATGGTTTCTTGCTGTTCCAGCCTTTGGGCGGTTTGCGCAATCAGCGCGCCTATGGTGGCGGACAGGCTCGGCAGTTGCGCTTCACTCTGGCGCGTCAGGCGGCTGTAGAATTCCAGCACGCCGGGGCAGTGGCGCTCACCTTCATCGGTGATATAAGCCACCGGGAAGATATAGCCAGAGCGCAACTGGCACTGCATCGCACTCTTATTGCGCAAAAACTCTTCATCGCTGCTCATGCTCTCTACCCAGCGCGGCTCGCCTTGTTGCCACACCTGCCCAACCAGGCCGGTACCGGGGCGCACCTGCATGGCCTGGCTTTCTTGTGTGAACAGTTGCAGGGTCTCTTGCTGGGCATGCCAGTAATCTTGCAGCCTCAGTTGGCGCTCACCTGAGGCATCGGTTGCGACTGTCCAATAGGCACCCCAGTCCCAGCCCAGGTTTTCACAAACCAGTTGTATGACCCTGGTGACAGCCTCACCGATAGAATCTGCCCCTACAAACAGCCGGGTTGATTCAAAGCCCAGGCGCTCGCGCATGGCGGCATGCCTGGCGGCGGTGATATCGGTCAGTATGCCTTCGCAAAGTGCAGATGCAGACGCTTGCGGCACCGACCTCAGGCGCAACCAGCGCAGGCCCGTACCTTCATTGAAAATCCGGAATTCATACTCCATCTGGCTGCGTCTGGCGGTTGCATTGCGCAGCATGGCATTGATTTGCAGCATATCGTCTGCCAGCACTTTGGCAAAACCCTGGTCCAGCCCTGCATGCCAGCCGGCAGTCACACCCAGCATGCCCGCTGCCATTACCGAAAACACCAGCCCATCACTATCAGGATGAAACCACCAGCGCCCAAAGGCCGCCGCCTGCTCGACTGCATCCGGCACAGCCGCTTGCGCCAGCAAGGCGTACAACTCCGGGCTTGTGCAGAGTTCTACATATTCTGGCAAGAAGCTGGCAGGGGTTAGGGAAATGGATTCATGCATGGCGTGAAATACTTCCGGATATGCAAAGTGATTATTTATGGCCAGCAATTTTTATACCATACAAGCACCTTGTAATGCGGGTATTTTGGTGCATAGTCTGCATAGTCTGTTGTTTCCCTGAAAAGACCAGGCCCTGCCCAGGCATGGACATGCACCATAAAAGCACATCTGCCTGCAACACCCGACAAGCCCGCTTGACATATTGTCACCCGCAAACCCATGCGTCTTGCCGCTTTGGTGTATTGCACATACGCCAAGCTCAGCTTACAGTGAGCCTGGAAAAATTCTCATGCCACCCTATTCTGATTCACCATGAAATATCTGAGCGCCGATATCCTGTTTAAAGAAGAGTCTGCAGCAAGCCAATTTTTTGCTGCCATACACCCACATCTGCAAGAAGATGGCTATTTGCTCAAGCAATCGCTGGCGCGGGTATTGGCAGTGCCGCCGGTTTGCGCATTTGAGTTTTCCATCGATGTTTGCAAGCAGTACCGCAATGTCATCAATCTCGAATTTTATGGCGGCACGCGCGATGAATACGAAGACATCATCAGCGCCTTCTTTGCCGCAGGCGCGTACCTGCTCAAGCTGCGCGTGCGGGCCGACGAATACCATGAAACCGAAAGATATGCCGCAGGTAAGCGCGTTAAAAAACTCAAGGAATTCGACAAGGAATATGACAAGCTGCTCATCGCTGACGTGAACCTCGAATTTACCCGCGCTATAAGCAAATCGGCTTTCAGCAAAGCCGTGGCGCTGCTAACCCAGATAGACAAGAGCAGGGTCAAGCTCGACGATGAACATCTGCGCACCCTGTTCATCGATACTGAATCTGAGGCACTGGTGCTGGCCATGATAGCGCAAGGCTTTTTCCCTGAGAACCTTCTGGTAGCCGGAGAAGTGCGCCTGTTTGCACTGGCCGCCAATATGGGCAGCAGCGCCGTATTACAGGCATTTTTTGAACTGGGCTTCAACCCCTATCTTGCCGACAACGATGGCAATGACGTGTTGCACGCCGTGCTGTATTGCCAGCACGCTGGCGGCATCGCTGCGGCAGAGTATGTGGCGACGCAATGCGCGGCAGACCTTGACCCCATCGGAGCGCAGGGCAGCCCGCTTTGGTATGCATTCCAGGAACAACTGAACATGGCAGGTGCCAGACACTTTCGCCAGCATGGCGCCACATCCATCGCCCCGGCAGGGTTTTATGATGAACTCACGCATGAAGACATCATCGCCGAAGCCGCCAGCCATGCAGACCTCGCTACCCTGCAAACCCATTTCACCCCAGCCGACCATGCCATTGCTGTGCGCAAGGCGATTTATAGTGAGGCGCTGGAAGTGCTGCAATGGCTGGACAACCAGCAAAAGATAGACTGGCTGGCCGTGGTCGAAACCGACCGTTTCGACAGCTTCCTGCAGCGCGAAGTGCGCCTATATGAAACACCCTTCATGTTCAATAGCGGCGACAATGCAGACTTCGATTTTTATACAATGATCATAGATGCTGTTGCCCATGACAAGGCCGCTCTTGATGTGATTGCCGTTTATCTCGCAGGCTATAACGGCAGCAGCCATCTACTGCGCAAGCTCGGCAGCCTCGGTGCCCGCTTTGTGCCAGCGGCGATTGACCACGGCGACCCCGAATACCCGCTGTTCAAAGCCGCCCTTGGCGGCCACCTGAATAACCTCGCAACCTTGCTGGAAATGGGTGCTGCCCGGCCCGAAGGTGATGGTGAGACCCTGGGAGAGTTCGCCCTGCGCGGCATGGGCAAGCACAAGATTGCTCAAGCGAAGGACTTGTTTGCCAGATATGGTGTTTAAAGCCTGTCATGTTAGGGCTGGCACGCAAAACATCTTTAGCCAATATGCGAATGCGCAACTTAATCCAGCGAGAAAGCAAAGGAAAATTATGTCAAGCTCATATGCATCTAGTCCAGTCCTTCATCCAAGCGTATTTACGCCGGTGATGTGCCGCAAGCAAGGCAATCACCGCCGTTTCACCCGGCTGCGCATGGTCCATACATCACCCAAAACCATATTTTTGATGTGCTATGAATGCAGGCTCTTACTCACCATCCTCAGTCAGTAACAGATCTATCTGTGCTTTTAAACGCTGCTTATCTGCTTCATAAAATGGTATAGGTATCAGCAACCACGCACGCCTTCCCCCAGGCAAGCGGACTGGTATGCGATCAATATCTTGCTCCTCCAAACCTGCAACAAAATTTGAAGTTGGCTGAGCAACAAGAGGTTGCACTCCAACCATCCTGGATGTCTCTTCCTGTTTTAAATCGATAGGAATTTCTACTTCAGGTTCAATGTCTGGCGTATTTTCGTCGTCATAATAGCCAGCAAAGGCGACAGATTGCTTAAATGCTATCAATGCAGAATCTGCCGATGCTGGTATGAAACCCCGTTGGATAAGTTCATATTTCAAATTCGCATCGGAAGGCAATCCTGACTCAAATTTTTCAAGCAACTCGGCATATAGAGGTGGGGTTTTAAGGAACTGCCTCAATAGCACTCTGCGCAATCCTTCATCCGGCGCAAACCGAAATGACTCAACGTCCTTAGAGACCACCAATACTCCGTCCTTTGAACGTGCGAGAAGGCCGAAAGAACGTAACGATGCAATAGCAGACGTAGCGGCACCACTGTTCGCGTTTCTATAACCTATATCTGCCGCTACTACTTCAGTAGGCGCAGGATGAAGTCGCTCCTTTTCATAGACTTTTATTGCCCGATCCAATGCTTCATTTAAAGACATGGAAGGTGCACGCGGGCTCTTTTTGCGTGGGACATCAACCATCATGAACCTCACTTCTATTTTAACAATGAAATTGTGGCTAGATAAGTCGAGAGCAAATTAACCAATTTGAATTCTGTGTTCCACGCCCTCAAGCAGGGACTGCCACATTTGGATTGTATAGGAAAACTATACTTTAAGCTAAAAAAATATTCGCGAATAGCGAATTCTTGAATTTACGCCTAATATTCTGTAATATAAGACTTATTCGCAATTCACAAATAAAGAATAAGATGAAGCAACTAACAAGTAAGCAAATCATGTTAAAGCCGCAAGATCTGTTTGTTACTTTAAAGATTGCTGTTAATTCTGACTGGCAATACACCTATGCAGAGCTTGCAGGGGAATTAGTCATGTCTGCATCCGAAGTGCATGCAGCCGTAGGACGGGCAGAAATGTCCAGGCTATTGAATCGCAGTGACGGCATGATAAATGTCGTGAAATCAGCTTTACATGAATTTCTTGTCCATGGAGTCAAATACATCTTCCCACCTATGATTGGCGGTCTGACACGTGGCATGCCAACAACTATCTTTGCTCCAGCATTGAAAAAATATTTCATGGAAAGCGATGAGCTTCCCAGCGTGTGGCCCGATCCGGAAGGAGAAGTACGTGGTTTTTCACTACAACCGCTTTATCACTCCGTCCCCATGGCTTGCCGTCTGGATAAAAAGCTATATGATCTATTGACTCTGGTAGATGCCTTGCGCAGCGGAGCTGCAAGAGAGAGGGAAATTGCAGAGACATTACTGGTGGAGCATATGAAATGAATGGGAAAGATCCCAACATTGCCTCAGTTGAACTAGTCGCTCAGGCGCTTGGTGAGCTATGCGAGGAACTTGTGCTAGTTGGTGGTTGCGCCACAGGATTACTCATTACTGATACCGCACGCCCCGCAGTCAGGGCGACACAAGATGTCGATCTGGTCGCTGAAGTGGCCTCACTCCCGAGTTATTATCATCTTGAAGAAAAATTGAGACAGCGAGGCTTTAAGGAACAAAGCGACGTAATCTGTCGCTGGTCTAAAGACGCATTAATTATCGATGTCATGTCCGATTGGGATATCGGTCACAATTTCACTAATCGCTGGTATCCACAAGTAGTAAAGCACGCACAGAAGGTCAAGCTTCCGAGTGGACGAGACATTCAATTGGTGACAGCACCTCTGTTCATCGCGACCAAGCTGGAATCGTTTTACAGTCGCGGCAATGGTGACTATGCACATCATGACATTGAAGACATTGAAGACATCGTCAACATTGTTGATGGACGGCCAGAGTTAAGTCATGAAATGCAAACTACTGATAGCGCTGCACGTGATTTTATCAGGGAAGAAATAGATGACCTCCTGGCTGATATCTCATTTACAGAACACCTGCAATGGCATCTGCACCCCGATGCAGCGAATCAGGCACGCCTGCCAATTTTGATAGAGCGATTGCGTAAATTAGCAGGACTGTAATACGTGAATATATTAATAGCTGGAAATACATATTGAAACTGCTAATGCCAAGAAAAAAGCCAGAGCACCCGCCCTGGCTTCTCTCGTGCTTCTCTCATACTAGCTTGCAGACAACAGACAAACCAGACTACAGCCCACCCATCATCCACATTCAACACTGTCTACACAAACGACGCCTCTTCCACGTCACAAGCCGCATGGCGCGCATAGACTGAACTCGCAAACGCCCTGCCCTGTGACAAGGAACGCAAGTCGTTCGTGTGGCCGAACAGCTTGGTCAAAGGCACATCTGCCACCACTTCAACACGGCCTGTGTTTTCTGTGATGCCCAACACGCGGCCGCTGCGTCTTTGCAAGTCACCGATGACATCGCCGGTATTGATGGCGGGGGCATCGACGGTCACTTTCATGACGGGTTCGAGCAAGACCGGGTTAGCCTTGCGCAAGCCTGCCAGCACGGCTTCCTTGGCGGCGATGATGAAGGCCATTTCATTACTATCAACAGCATGGAAATCACCATCAAGCAAAGTAACTTTGACGCCTGTCACTTTTTGCCCCAGCGGGCCTTGCTGCATGGCCTGCTGTACGCCTTTTTCAACAGCCGGGAAAAACGCCGTCGGTATCACGCCACCTTTGACGACATTGGCAAAGGCAAACTCACCTTCATCCAGCAACTCAAGCCGCACAACGACGCGGGCATACATGCCTTTGCCGCCGTTTTGCTTGTCAAGCTTGCCTTCTGCTTCGACCATCGCCTGGCCCATGGTTTCCTTGTAAGCCACATGCGGCGCACCGACACGTATGTCCACCGCAGCTTCACGGCGGGCACGTTCGAGCACCACATCCAGATGCAATTCACCCATGCCCCACAAAATGGTCTCGCCAGTCTCGACATTGTTTTCCAGACGCAAAGACGGATCTTCACGACGGAACTTGTCGAGTGCTGCCAACATCTTTGCACGGTCAGTGCCACTGCCTGGTTCAACTGCCAGCGCCACCACAGGCTCACCCGCATGGATGGTTTCCAGCGTCCACGGTTGCGCCTTGCTGGACAAAGTGTGCCCCGTCAGCGCGTCTTTCAGGTTGGCGATGGCGATGATACTGCCCGCGCCAGACTGCGTGGTGCTGGTACGTTCATCCGCATGCACGACATACAGACGGCCTATCCGCACAGACGAATCAAGACTGGCGTTCCAGATGGTTTCACCTTCATGCAGACTGCCGCCATAAATACGCACAAACGCCAACGAGCCATGTTCATCATGCGTGACCTTAAACACCAGCGCGGCCAGAGGATCAGCATCACAAGTTGCCACGGTCACACTGTCACCGTTCAATGTAGCAACGGGAGCAGCACGGTCGTCAGGCGCAGGTAGCCAATCAATAACGGCATCGAGCAGCGGTTCTATGCCTGCGTTTTTATACGCAGAACCTGCCAGCATGGGCGTGGCTTTTCTGGCCAGCGTCAGGGTACGCAAACCTTGCAGAATTTCTGCATTGGTCAGCGTGTCGTTCGCCAGATAGGCATCCGTCAATGCATCACTCGCTTCTGCCGCGACCGAGGCCGCATAGGCATACGCCGCCTGGGCTTGCGCCTGCAGTTCTGCGGGCAAGGCTAGCACCGTCATATTGCCCTTGGTATCCCATTGCAGCAGACGCTGTTGCAAGACATCAATGACGCCACCAAACTCATCCGCCGCGCCGACAGGTATCGCCAGAGGCACAGGGCGCGCACCCAGTTGCTTGCGCACCTGTTCTGTGACGCGGGCAAAGTCAGCGCCGGTCTGATCCATTTTATTGACGAAGATGATCATGGGCACGCCATGTTTCTCAGCCTGATGCCAGACAGTCTCGGTCTGCGGCTGCACGCCAGCCACGCCTGACAAAACGGTGATGGCACCGTCAAGCACGCGCAGCGAGCGCTCAACTTCTATCGCAAAGTCGATGTGGCCTGGTGTATCAATCAGCGTGAATTCATGGCCGTTCCAGACGCAGCGGGTCGCCGCTGCACCAATGGTGATGCCGCGTTCTTTTTCAAGTGCCATGGTGTCCATGGTGGCATTGCCTTCATGGACTTCGCCAGTACGGTGGATTTCGCCGGTTTTAAACAGGATGCGTTCAGACAGCGTGGTCTTGCCAGCGTCTATGTGCGCGATGATGCCAAAGTTGCGCCAGTTGTTACGCACATTATTGAGCGCAGAGTGAGCAGATGCCTTGTTGGAAGCGGCACGGGGGACAGTGTTCGTCATGATGGTCTTTCTACATAGCGAGCGGTCGTGGGGTTGTCTTGGTGACAGCGCCGCGGGGCCATGCGACCACCCTTATTTCAGTGGACCCGCGCGCGTTCTACATCTGCTGACTTCATGTTATATGGCTCCTCAATGAGAGAGTGATTGGTTCAAAGTACACTACAAAGTGTTGACTAAAGTGGTGCTGA
This sequence comes from Undibacterium sp. TC4M20W, assembly GCF_049340245.1. NCBI lineage: Bacteria > Pseudomonadati > Pseudomonadota > Betaproteobacteria > Burkholderiales > Oxalobacteraceae > Undibacterium > Undibacterium sp. TC4M20W. Next base: position 76,111 of record NZ_JBMPPI010000021.1, on the reverse strand, counting down.
GTTTTTGGATATCAAGGGCAAAAACAAAACACAAAAACAAAGTACTGGAAAACAAAAAAGGCCCTTGTGGGCCTTTGTTTTAATTTCTGATTCTATCTGATCAGAGTTTCAACGGGCACACATCAGCGGCCCCGGGATGTCGTGTGACATGCCGGGAGGGCGGAGGTAAAAAAGAGTATGCTCAGTGTTTTCATTTTTATAGAATAATCCTGTTTTTATCAGTTGTCAAATGGGTCTATACTGGTCATGCCACAGAAAAAGCAAGTATAGAAATGCCACTCTCATAGGTAAAACCTTCGCATTTCTGTCTTAATTCACCTTGCCGATAATAAAATTTAATCGATCTGATATAAACTATCAATCGCCACGATACGCTACAGATTGTGAACCTAAGATTCAGCGATCTCACCTGTTTTAACGCCAGAGATGATGCATCCGGCAAGTACCAGCATAAATCCAATAATGATCTCAAACTACATGGCCGGACACCCAGGAAAAGACTATGGTTATGACCGCCTGATGGAAGCGGTGTACTACACCCCACATCTGGTACGGCCAATGATTAACAGTGAGCCGAACTTATTAAACTGCAAGAACTATTCAGGCGAAACAGTCATGCACTGGTTTGTCGTGGAAAACGATATCGAAATTGTTGAGCTACTCAGCTCTTGCGGTGGCATGGTATCCGACTATGCATTAGCCGAAGCATGCGGCATGGGGCATGTGGACATGGTTTATTTACTTCTGGGAATTGGAGTGATCCCAGATTTGTCATTCTGCAAGACACTGATCAAACTCAATTCCGGAATGCCAAGAAAGACTTTAATCAAACTCCGGCGTGCGTTCAACCGATACGGATATAAACTTGAGTGGCCCTTGGCCGGAAAAATGCAATTTTAAACCCATCTAACTATCCAGAAGATTCATCGTTATTTATATTCATCTTCTATTGATTGCATATTTTTTGAAGTAATTTGGGGAGAGGTTTACCGAGATTAGTCATGCATTTATAGATTATTTTTGCAGTTCGAAAAGGATATTTTCATGAAAATTTGTAGCGCCCAAGAAGCGTTACAAGCTGGTTTTGACCCGGCTGCCGCCAGGGTGATAGGCGATTCAAATTACATGGAAATAAATTTAGTTTTCGCTCACAACGAACACAAACTTGGTTATCCCATTTCTGTAGATAGACGCATTAAAGCATTGGATGCCCGCAAAATCGTTCCATCTGCAATAAATACCTTGAAATTCCAGTGTAGGTCACTTGACGATCATTGTATTAAGCCTAATTTTCTTGATGTAATCGAAGTAAACTCATTTACTCCAAATGGTGGGGTTCTGTTGGGATTTGAATATGTAGTATCAGAGTTCGCAAGAGATAAATTACTTCCATACCTAAAGAACGAGTGTACATTTGTACCTGTTGAGATCGCAGGTGTACCGCAACAATATTACATTATGTGGGTTCATCATATTTGTGATGTGGTTGATGAGGAACGTTCGCGACTTGGTGAAGATGAACTTTCACCTGAAAGAAAAAGACCATTTCGTGCAGTATTTCATCTAAATAAAATTGATCCCACCTATTTATTCCGTGTTCCGCAATGGAAGTATGATATGGACTGTGATCTTGCTTTGAAACCATTTCGTGATTTGGTAAAAAAACTCAGAATTTCTGGTTTTACATTTCAAGCTGGGGGAAAGTTTGGGCCGTTTTTAAAATGAGTGCTGGACTGCTACGACCCTATTATCCTGTCCAGCGTGTAGACCGTGTAGGTACGATTAGTGCAACGTAATCGTACGCATGCTGTGCCGCAAATAACTATAGGTCACAAGCAAGTTCCGTGTCCGCCACTTATTCATTTCAACGTGAGTGAAATGCATGCATGATGGAGTCACATAAAATGCCCGAGATTATCAAGCAGTATAGAGAGTTGCAGCCAACCATTCGTACGATTACGTTGCACTAATCGTACCTACGTCCAGACATTAGCCGCGTACCGCCGTCATGAAGCAGGCGCAATTATTCACGGCTGAAGCCGCTGCTGTTGGCACATGTAAAACGGAATCTATCAGCACTCTACAAAACGAATATCAAAGCCCACTACTCCACCCCATACACCGCCGACACCCGCGTCCCCACCACCAGCAAAAAATGCGTGCCCGCACAGGCACTCAATATCCACGCCAGTGGCAAGTCACCCACCAATGCCCCGGACAATACCAGGCTCACCGGCATCAGCAGTTTGAACAGCGAACCGGTGAGGCCAGATATACGGCCTATGTAACGGCTGTCTGTACTCTCCTGGCGGTAGCCCCAGATGCAGACATTGCCGATGACGGTGCAAAAGCTGTTGATGGCCAGTGCTAGCAACAACAAGCGTATGCTGCTGCCCCAGGCCAGCAAGAGCATGGAACAGGCTTCGACGCCCAGTTCCAGTGCCAGCAGGCGGCCCAGGCCAAAGCGCTGGCGCAGGCGACTGGCGACCAGGCCGCCGATGACGCCGCCTATGCCTGCCACGCCATACATGAGGCCGACCTCGGCTGCGCCCAGTTGCAACTGGTCACGCGCACGGAACAGGAACAGCACATCCACCACTCCCGCGCTGCCATTGATGACGACCACTAGCCAGGCCAGGTGCCACAGCGGCTTGTTGGCGATCAGCACGCGCCAGCCTTCGCGCCATTCATTCCAGTAACCATCTGCATCCGGTTTGCGCACTGGTAGTTGTAAATCCCTGAGCAGCCAGGCAGCCAGCAGCATCGCCAGCATGGGCAGCCACAAGCCCAGGTCCATACGTATGGAAATCACGGCACCGGCCAGCGCCGGGCCAAGGATGCTGAACACCTGGTTTAACACCGTCAGTTGTCCGGTAGCAGGCAGCAGCAATTGTTCTGGCAGCATTTCCTTCAACATCCCCATGCGGCAAATGGCATACAGATAATGCAGAGTCATCAGCAGGAAGGCGGTGATAAAGAAAAAAGATAAGGCCCGCGCACCATTCTCCAGCAGCACCGCCTGCATGCCAGTCAGCACAACGATGCCGACAATGGCAAAGCGTGCCCAGCGGCCACGGTCTATGCGGTCTACCCAGACGCCGATGAACATCGCCAGCAGCAAATTGGGCAACAATTCAACCGCGCGCATGCCCGTCATGACCCCGGCTGATTGCGTCAACTGGTAGAGTATCAGCGGCATGGCGAGCTGATAGATTTGCGTGCCCAGCGAAAAGCTGATGGTCGATGCATACAGGCGGCGAAAGCTGGCGAGTTGCCAAAGCGAGGGAGTGGACATGAAGAATATCAAGCAAGGTTGAACAATGCCCACTAGCGTATATCAAAGGCGGAAACACAAAAACGGATAGAATCTGATATTTCTTTCCCCCTTTATTACCGGACAAAGATGCGCCTGCTTGATCACTTCCAGCGTCTGGCCGAATGGCACCCCAGCGCCCATGCCTCCGGCCTGGCCCAGATTGCTGCCGCCCTGTGCTGTAGCGAACGCAATGCCCGCCTGCTGCTCAAACGCATGCAGGAGCAAGGCTGGATAGACTGGCAGCCAGGAAACGGGCGCGGCCATCGCTCACGCCTGAGTCTGCTGCAAGACCATGACAACCTGCGCCTGCAAAGGCTGCATCACTTGCTGGCAGATGGCAAACTCGAAGCCGCCTTTGATGGCTTGCCGAATGCCGGACGTGAACGCCTGAAGCAATCGCTGCCCGGTTACCTTGGCAGTGGCCGTGCAGGCACTTTGCGCATGCCGTTTTACCGCCCCCTGCATGCGCTGGATGCCATCCATATCAACCGTCGCACCGAGCAGCACATCATCATGCAGATTTGTGCTGGCCTGACCGAATATGATCGTGCCAGCGAACAGATCATCCCGGCACTGGCGCACAGATGGGATGCCAGTGCCGATGGCCGTAACTGGGAATTTATCTTGCGGCCCGGCCTGCAATTCCACGATGGCCGCCCGGTGCGCGCCGAGGACGTGGTGTATTCACTGCAACGTGCCCGCGATACAGATGGCCCTTACCGCGCCATGTTTGCTCACCTGGCCAACATCAGTGGTAACGAGCGCAGTATGAAGCTGCAACTCAGCAAGCCTGACCATTTGCTGTTGCATCTGCTGGCACATCATGCTGCCGTGATCGTGCCTGTGGATGATTCGCAGCGCGCAGATTTTGCCACGCTGCCCATCGGTGCCGGGCCATTCCGGCTGATACGCAATAATGAACACCGGGCCACGCTGGCAGCGTTTGATGGCTATTTCCGTGAACGTGCCCTGCTGGATGAAATCGATTTATGGGTAGTGCCACTAGGCAGCCCCTTTCCGGAAGTTGACCTGCACCTGGCACATGCATCACCTGATCAGGTACCTGCACCTGACGATAGCTGGTCGCGAATACGCGCCCTTGAACAAGGCTGTGACCTCGTCATGCTGAACCCGGCACGCGCAGAATTCTCCACGCCTGCTGCCCGCCTTGCAGTCGGCACCTGGCTGCGCCCGGCGGCGGCGGAACTCGCCGCCAAAGAAACCCGGCCCATGGCTTTTGGCATGCTGCCGCAATGGCGGCATTTACCCGAGCAAACGTCAACAACAGCTCCCACCCTGCCTGCCCACCTCGACTTGGTGACTTATGAACTCGACAGCCATATCGCCCTCACCCATTGCGTAGCAGACAGATTGCGCGAGGCAGGCGCCGATGTCAGCATCCACATCCTGCCCTTCCCCGAATTTGGCCCCTACGGCTGGCGGGATTGGGCCGATGTTGTCATCGCCGGTGACGTGCTCGACAATGACATGGAATTTGGCCTGTATAGCTGGCTGGCCGGAGAATCACTGGTCAATCAGATGATGGATAAAACAGCGCGCACCTCGCTGGCAAAAGCCAGTGCAAAAATTGCCGCAGAAGCGGATGCTAGCAAACGTGCAGCCCTTATCGAAACCTGCTTCGCCCGCATGGTAGAACAAGCCTGGATACTGCCCATGCGCCACACCCGCCATGGCATCGACTATGGCCCGCAACTCGGCGGCGTGACCCTGGCACGCTGCGGCTGGATGGATTTTCGCAAGCTGTGGTTGAGGCCTTGAGGTGTGTCAGTAAAACCGACTTGGTAAGAATAGCTTTAACCGCGAACTTGTCACCGTGTCTATCGTTGTTAGCTATATCAGGCATTCGCGGCGAAAGCCACTCCTACAAAAAATCCAGTGCAACACCTATACACCTCACTTATTTCATTTACAATAAATCTTTGTCCAGCAATTTCTCAAACGTCCATGCGCAAAATCATTCCTCTTCTCATGTTGTCAGGTGTACTCCATGCATCTCTTGCTTATGCAGATATTGATGCCGGATTTAAAGCGGCAGAGAAAAAAGACTTTGCAACTGCACTCAAGGAATGGCAGCCACTGGCAGAAAAAGGCAATAACGTAGCGCAATTTCATCTGGGTGTCTTGTATGCAAAAGGCCAGGGGGTGCCACAAAACTATGCCAAGGCCGCAGAATGGTATCGCAAAGCTGCCGACCAGGGATACTCCAGCGCACAGCACAACCTCGGTGCTTTTTACTATAAGGGGTGGGGGGTAACAAAAGATTATGAGCAGGCTTTCATTTTGTTCAGCAAAGCAGCCGCGCAGAATGTGCCCACAGCGCAATTCAGGCTTGGTGTCATGTACGAACTTGGGCAAGGTGTTTCTAAAAATTCTTCTGAGGCACTCATCTGGTTCCGCAAGGCAGCTGAGCTTGGCGATGCTGAGGCCCAAGTGCAAATGGGCCATATCTACTTTACTGGTACAGGTGTCCCCAAAGACAAAGCGCAAGCAGCGGCATGGTTCCGCAAAGCGGCAGACCAGGGGGATTCAGATGGCCAGCTCAATCTGGCGTTTATGCTAAACAATGGCGAAGGTATCAACAAAGATGCTCAACAAGCTTTTGAATGGTATCTCAAAGCAGCAGAGCAAGGCCAGGCCATTGCACAATATAATGTGGCGTTCATGTATGACAAGGGCCTGATAGTGCCGCAAGACCATGCAAAAGCCTTTACCTGGTATGGCAAAGCAGCAGAACAGGGAGACCGCTCCGCACAACTCAGTCTTGGATACCTGTACAACCAAGGGCGTGGGGTAAAGCAGGATTATGCACAAGCGCTGGCATGGTACAGCAAAGCTGCCGCTCAAGGCGTTGCCACTGCACAATTCAACGTGGCAGCCATGTATCTCGACGGCGAAGGCGTGACACAGGATAACGCGCAAGCTTATAGCTGGTTTCACAAAGCCGCGGACCAGGGACATGCTGCCTCACAATTTTATGTAGGCATTTTTCACGTAAATGGAACGGGCGCGCCCAGAGATTTTCCATTGGCCTTAAGCTGGTTTCGTAAAGCGGCTGATCAGGGCAATGGTGATGCCCAGTCAGCATTGGCGGCAATGTACGACAAAGGAGCCGCCGTATCACAAAACAAGATCATAGCCTCCGCGCTTTATACGTTGGCGGCCAGCTCGAATACCGAAGGTGCTAAAACAAGTCGCGACAAGATCCTGATGACAATGTCTGCGGAATCAGCCGATGCAGCACAAAAATTGTCAATCCAGATGAGCACCCCCGGCAACCTGCTCAGGGCAATTGATCAATATGCGGCAAAGTGAGTGGCTTAAATTGACGGATTAAATCGACTTACATGCAAAACATCCGTCCCATCACCCGTGCCGATATCAGCAACGGCACTATCATCATCACAGTCTGCATCCCTTATATTAACTTCATCGACAAATTCGGTGAAAAGCATTCAGACCATCCCAGTGACTGGGATAGCCCGGGCCCGGTAGAGCTTTGGTTTTTTGAGCTGCCATGGGGCCATAAAATCACGCTGGAGTATCATCTCAGCATAGACCAGTGCAATATCTATCTGGACTTGTTGGAAATCGATGCGGTGCTGGATTATCTGCAACTACGTGCTTATGAGCTTTACTTATGGACTGACAATATCACCCGGATCAAGAAGTTTCATCCTGAAACACAATCAGCGCTGCGAGCACATCACCTTTATCGCCTGGATGACAATGGCAATACCATCCTGATGAATACTTACGAAAGCTTCAGGGTCGCTGACTACTATAGAAGACTGTATGAAGAGCGCGGGCACAAGCAGTTGTATAGCGTGGAACTGGCAGCCAATTAATTTCATTCGACTAATTTGCATGCTGCGCACGGCGTGACCCTGGCCCGCTGCGGCTGGATGGATTTTCGCAAGCTGTGGTTGCGGCCCTGAGTTCTAAAAAAATAACCGATAGCCTACAATATCCGCCATAACATGCACGAACTTATCCAACAATTTGACACAGCTCTTGTGCCGCAATGGGAGCGTCATCCAGCCCCCACCAGTAACAGCATCACTCATATAGAATCATGTCTGGATTTTCGCATCCCACCTGAATTGATTGCATTCGCACGTTTGTCTGCAAGCTATGGCAGCTTCTTTCTCAGCCTGGGAGAAGACTATGCATCGGATACACACATCCTGGAAAAAAATCGCTTTATACGTATGAATGAACATTGGCTGGAGCAAGGTCCGCCCGCTCCCGAGCATTTAATCTTTATCACTGATAATTTCATGACTGATTCGTTCTGGTGCTTAGACATCAGTGAAAAAATTCGTACATATCCTGTGGTACTCTGGTCACCCGCCATGACGCCTAAACAAAAAAGCAGAAGGTATGGCAATTTTTGTGAATTTGTTTCTGATCAAATTAAGTACTATGAAAAAACGAAATGATCTCTATTGATCAGGATCACCAAATTTTGAAAGCACGATATATGGCTGTTAAGCGAGACTACGGTACATTTTCAAAAGCCGCACCCAAACATCTGAAACCCTTGATCACCAATCTGGGTTTTCAGCAAACGACGGGTGCATACTTCTTGCGTAAGCGTGAGTCTTGGGAAGAAGGTTTTTACTTGCAACAATCTGGATACGGAAGTGGCAATTTCTGGGTCGAAATTGGCCTGAGTGTCCCCGGCATGGATACTTATTGGCAAACTGACCCAGCTGAAAAGAGCTTTGGTTTCATCGTAGGTGATCGATTGGGAAATTATACCGACAGGTTTCATTCAGAAACGTATGAAGCAGAAGACCTGGCAACATTACAAGCCAGCGTAGAACTCGTGGCTCAACATCTGCAAAGTGCAAAGGCCTGGTTTGCTCAATTCACATCCTTGAGTGACATTGCCTCTTACTACAGCAAACGCAATAGAGGAGAGATAGCTGCTTGCAATACTGGTTACTTGCTGTTATTGGCAGGCAAGCCTGATGAAGCAAGGATCAAGCTCGAATACGCAAAAAGTAAGTTACAACTGGCGATTGCGGAAAATGCAGCCAGCTTTAAAAAGAGGAAACCCGGCAAAGAAACATTGTCTTATTACGAGCTTGATATTCATCGCTTGAAATGTGTAGAGGCTGCCTTGCGAGAATGTGATTAAGTCGAAACTACTCTGCAACCAGTAGGGTGCGCCGTGCGCACCGTTTTTTCGGGGAAATTTATCTTATCGTCATATCAAACGCGGTGCGCACGGCGCACCCTACCAGCGTGATCACTGGCACTTATATCAACGACCCAGGCCTTGCAAATTCACGGGTCTCCTTAAACACTGTAATTGCCTGCTGCACAAATATATACCAAACCCGTAGCAAGCACACCCGCATAAGTAAAACGCATCGACATACAATGAAATCCTGATGATTGTGATCTTGTATTGAATGCGCAAATTTTTAATGCCATGTTAAGCTATGTACATCTTTTCTGATTTGTACAGGCTACACTCTCCATGACAAGCAACGCCGACATCATCGCCGCAGGCAAACAGCGCCTTGCTTATCTTGATATTCTCGAACTCGCTTCAGCAGTTGAAGAAGATGAATTTCGTACCATCACTTACACCTTCACGACACCGGTAGCGACGATACAGCTTATTGATACGACGCTCAATGGCGACGTTACAGTCAGCGTTTTTGTCACAGGCCAGGATACCCCCTTATTGCATTTTGAACTCAAAGACTGCAAGAACATCAGCGCGGTCGATGACAAGCGCGGCAAGTATCTGGAATTTTTGGGGCAACTGGCGATAGGTGAATATTCACGCGGCAGCTCAAGAAAAGAGGCAGGGTTCAGGCTTTATCTCGAGCCATTTGTGCGTCTTGAACCTTATTTTAAAAGCGGCGTTTGATTTACCAATCAGGAACAACGATGCCGTATCTTATAAAAATCAGGATAAACCTTCTTCATGAAAAAATTTTACAAAGATGCCGTGTTTTTCTTGCTGCTGCATATCACCTTCATCCTCATCATTGAAGGAACCCAGTTGCTGAGCCTGGACTGGCACTTCGACGAGAACACTGGCCTGGCACGTTTGCTGGCCCACCCAAACGTAGCAGCAATACACCTGTTCTTTTCCAGCAGCCTTCTACTCTTGCTGTGGTTCCAGCATGAGAAAACCTGGAAACTCATGTTTGCCGTTGCCCTGGCAACCTGCATCTATGGTGTATATATCACTTTTGTCTATGCCACAGGCGCGGAATTTTTATTGCTGTATGGCACAGGCAGAGTCATCGCTTACAGTGCACCTTTAGCTTTTCCAAACGGCCTGGGCATATTTGCCAAACCCATCCATCGCGCTGATGAAGATGGAAAATGAACCTGCCATACACCATGCAATAACCCGAATACCCAGATGCAGACACAAACACATTACCGTCACGGCTGTCACATCTTCGTATGGACAGGTATCGCCGATCCCTCACTGGCAACACTGATCCAGAGTTGCCCTGAACTTGTCCTCGGTCGGCAAGTAACAATTGCTGCTTGTGATGGCGGCCCTTACCAGCCTGATCAGGAAGAAATGGCAAGAGGCTGGGTAGTGCACAATACGCTGGCTGTCAGTCCGCACGTGCAAGACATAGCCGATTTGCCAACGCCGGGTTTTGATGAGTGGTATGTGTATGAGGCTGAGCCACCTCGTGAGCAGCATGCGGTATCGGTGAATCACTTTGAGTTTTCGGTACTTGATGAGCAAAGTGAGCAAGCGCGGGTTTTCTGGTCGCAAGTCGAGAGTTTCCAGCCTTTGCATGTATTGGGGGCTGGTGCAGGTTTCATGTTTGTACTCAGCCGTGATGAGCAGATTCACAGGCAATTACAAAAGATATTCGTCATGCACACTGACATATCAAATCCCGCAGCGTTTTTTCTCGCGCTTGGCGGGCTGCATGATGCCAGGTTTCATGCAAGCGTAAATCCGTCTGACAAGACACTGACGTTAGAGGTAGATGACATCAATATAAACTTGTTAGGTCTGCCTGAATATCCAGGAAAAGAGCCGGCCCTCTTCATTTTCTCAAATGTGGCAAGCGTAGATATGGATTATGATGTTGATGATGCCAGCAATTACCGTATCTACGACCTGGAAATAAAAACAGAATGGGATGCACGCAGAAGTACAATGAACATCTCCATATCCCGGGGTGGCAGGCTGTCTTTTCTATTTTCAACTGTAAAACGCATAGAATACTTGAGCAAATCTCCGCTTTGAACATTCGCCATACAGAAAAAATCTACATGGAAAACGCCCGCAGAAAGGCATTTATATTTTTGTCAGTCCACACGGTCGCAACCCTGGTATTGAGCCTGGGGCAGATGATGGATGTGCACTGGTTCAACCTGGATGAACATCGACTCAATAAACTTCATCTACATCCAGCGCTTGCAACAGCATCCATCTCAGTGTCATTGATACTGCTGTTCCTGCTATGGCTGAAAAACGAGCGAACCTACCGCTTCGCATACGTTCTGGCACTGGCTGGCTGTATTTATGGGGCCTTGCTGGCAATAACGAACGGCATACTATTTGGCTTCATGCTTGTTTACGGTGCGGTTTGCATTATTCATCTGCATGCGCCTTACGGATGGCCTGGTGTGAACAAGATGTTTTCCCATCCTGGCCGTCGTACTGATGGAGATAAAAAATAACGTACCTCACATCAGAATGAAAGAGGCAGATACCTTCACATTACTGTTATTTGAACACGGATAAAAAACTACATGGCCGAGATATTCCACTGTATTAATACGGCTCCCGTAAAACTGGTTGCTAGCAGCATTGCTTATGAACCGAGGCCTGTCATCCATATTGATGTCTGCGAAGGCGAGCAGGTCGTGGCCGCTGCCCGTATCATGCATCCCTATCATGGCAGCATGCTGGGCAGCAGCAATAAAGCAGAAGAAGAGCTTTGAGCTGGCTGGCCGGAGAATCACGGGTCAATCAGATGATGGATGCGACAGAGCGCAACTGGCTGGCGCAAGTCAGTGCAGAAATCGCCGCAGAGGCAGACGCAACCCAACGCGCTAGCCTCATCGAAACCTGCTTCGCCCGCATGGTAGAACAAGCCTGGATACTACCCATGCGCCACACCCACCACGGCATAGACTATATGGCCCGCAACTCGGCGGCGTGACCCTGGCCCGCTGCGGCTGGATGGATTTTCGCAAGCTGTGGTTGCGGCCTTGATTGGCAGTCTCCCAAAAAGCCGTAGAGTGCGCCGTGCATACCGTTGCCTGAGCTAATTTACAGTGACCTGTCTACTACGGCTAACTTCCACCTGTCCTAAATAATCGATTTCAGCAATATCTTATAAAGTCGAAAAACAGGCAATCCATTAACAATCGTAATGGGCATCATTATATTTATTCGATATCCCCAGGCGTCTCGCCAAGTTATCCTGCTGGTTTATTTCAATATTTGGGCGCATGATGAAACTGGCAATCCGACCACTTGTTATCTTTTTATCTTTAGGTATCGTGCCATGTTCTACGGCGCTGGCTGCTGATGCCAAGGCGCAAACATCTATCAGCTTGAATGTTGATATGCGCGATGTAGACAAGAAGATAGTACATGCGACAGAAACCATCACCGTGCGCCCCGGCAAGATGACACTGGCTTACCCAAAATGGATACCCAACGAACATGCCTTCGCCGCCATAGACCAACAAGTGAACCTGCGCATCAGCGGAAATAATAGCGATGTGGGCAAGGCCAGGCAAACGATTCCCTGGCGGCGCGATGCGCTTGATTTGTATAGTTACCATATCACGGTACCCGAAGGTGTCAACACGCTGGAGATCAAGACCGATTTCATTACTACGCCCAATGGCGAAACTGCAAAAGGCAGCGCCAGCAATGACCTGGCAGTGCTAAGCTGGAATAACTTGCTGCTTTATGCCTACCCCACGCCAGATACCCAGGTTGCAGACATTACCGTCATGCCCAGCCTGTTTTTGCCTGCAGGCTGGCGTTATGCAAGTTCACTGGAAACTGTCAGTGGCACGCCAGCCGTTGCTGCTGACAGTGCTTTAGTATTCAAACCAGTATCGCTGGAAATGCTGGTAGACGCCCCCGTCATCGCCGGAAAAAACTTCAAGGAAATTCCGCTAGCACCGGGAACGAGGCAGCCGCATTATCTGGATATGGTGGCAGATACTCCAGCCAATATGGACATTAGCCCGCAGCAAATTGAACAGTTAGGAAAGATGATTACGCAGGGCGGCCTGATGTTTGGCAACCGGCATTATCGGTCTTACCGTCTTTTGCTCAGCTTGTCTGACCAGATAACTGGCCTGGCCGGAGACCATCATGAATCGCTGGACAGCCGCAGGCCAGCCCGCTTCATGACTGACCCCACCATGCGCCTGGCTTTCGGTGGCTTCATACCACACGATTTTGTCCATAGCTGGAACGGCAAATATCGCCGCCCCGCCGGGGCTGCTACTCCCAACTTCCAGGTTCCGCAAGATGGCGGTGGTTTGTGGGTACATGAAGGCCTGACCGATTATCTGGGTAACCAGCTCACTGTCCGCGCTGGCATATGGACACCAGAACTATACCTGGATGCGCTGGCAGAAACCGTTGCACGTTTTGACCAACGTCCGGGCAAGACCTGGCGCAATCTGCAAGACACAGCCACCATGGCAATGATTTTGTGGAATAGCAGTGGCAGCTACAACAGTCTGCGCCGCGATGGCTTTGATTTTTACGGAGAAGGTGGCCTGATCTGGCTGGATGTGGATATGACCATCCGCAACAAAAGCGGGGGTAAAAAATCACTGGACGACTTTAACCGTCTGTTCTTTGGCAATGGTGGTGACACTGACGCCAAGGTCGTACCCTATACCATACCCGAACTGGTCGCCGCTTTGAACTCAGTCGTAGCGGCAGACTGGCAACAATTCTTTGACGAGCGTCTGCTGTCCCTCAGTCCCAACGCACCGCATGGCGGCCTGACTCAGGGCGGATACCGACTGGTCTATCGCAGCACGCCAAATACCTTTGCGGCTTTACGTGGCAGCAATGGCTTCCTGTATTCAATTGCGGCGGCGATTGATGGCAACGGCATGGTCAGCGATGTGCTAGCTGACGGCCCGGCTGCTCGCGCCGGTCTGGTACCCAACATGAAAATCACTTTGGTCAACGGTAAAAATTATTCCAAGAATGCCATGCAAGAAGCGATACGTCAGGCGCAAGGCACGGCGGAGACCATCACTGTAACAGTGCAAGATGCTGGTAACAGCCGAATAATCAATCTCGATTATCACGACGGCGAGAAATTTCCAGCATTGGAAAGAGTGGCTGGAACGGCAGACCTCATCACAGAAGCGCTCAAACCACTGGCTGAAAGCAAAAACAGGGATGCCCGAGGATAAACACTCTGCCGGAATTTTTATTTTTCAAATATGAGGTTCATGTTCTCCGGCAGATCTTGGAGGACAAGTTAAGCCATATTACGCGCTGACGGTTCTCACGCTTCGACGCGGTTACCGTCAGCACGCATATATTACGGCGCACCGCATTAACCGTTTCATTGAAACGCAAAATTTCAGAAAAATAACTGATACATGCGTGATGTATTTTGTCCAAATCGATAAATTTATTTATCTTCCTGCGAATGATGTTTTACAACGCATCCAAGATACTGAAATTGCATCAAAAAAATCAGTCTCTTTTCCTGCTCCCCATTATCATGGAAAAATAGGTAATCACTACCATAATCAGCCAGAAATAAAAGGAGCCGCGTACATCCCGCTTCTCTCCTATCCAACGCGTTGTTTCAGGTGCAGTACTCAGATATTCAATATCGACCTGATCATGCTTTTGATATTTTTCCAGAATGTCTTTTGGCAGTTTTTTATTGACGTTGATTTTTTGATTGTCTGCCGTCGTGAAATTGATCAAGGCTTCGTTTGTCACGGTCACATCAGGACTATGTCCACGCGATTTTCGTGTGTGAACGCTTTGCTCATATTTTCGGATTTGTTCAGTCTCGGCGACTTTTCCATGCTTGCTGAAGCTACGGTTTTCGAAAAAACCTGACACAGTCTCATAGCTACTATATGCCAGGAGGATGAGTATGAAAAAATTTGAAAAGAAGCGCGTGAACATAGAATTGGTTTTCGATATGGGCTAAAGCATGCAAGGCCCATTATCTTACGGTATTTTATTAAATTCTAAAATGAGTGGCGCAAATATTAAGTAATCACCTTCTCACCTAGCTTCTCACTTAGCTTCTCACTTACTTCGGCCTGCTTCAAAACCTTTGCCGCCGCCACATATTTGGGCCGCCAGAACCAGAACAGTATCGCCCCCAGCGGGAAACCTGCCGTCAGCACGGACGGCGCATATTTGCTCATCGTCATCAAGGCTGCCCCAAATAACTGGAATTGCAGCAGATTCAAACGATATTCGCCAGATGTCCAGTTCATTTGAATTGCGCCTATGCTCAGGATGATGAAGACGATCCACAGCCACTTGCGTTTGGGAATGGGTGTCTTGATGCAGGTGATCAGTGTGACGAGTATGAACAGGGGGATACAGACGGTAGCAATCAATACCAGATAGTGCAATACCGATTTTCCAGACAATGTGAAGCGGTTCAGTTCTTCTTGAGAGCCATTGGCCTTGTGAACGCTAAAGGCGGTCACGATTAACTGAGTGTCGATGCGTTTCAAGGCCACAAACCCTATGGCCCAGCCATACTTCGTATGGTATTCGACAGTGAAATTGCCGGTCCAGACGCCATTGATGATATTGACTTGTGAACCGATCAGTTCAGTCGATAATATCTCACCACCAGGAAAATAAGCGCTGATGCGCAGTAAATTATCGTCAGTCACTGTTGGCAGTAATTCTGGATCCAGCTTACTCTTCACATAGGCAAAATCATTGTCATGCACATGCTGGAGATAATCTTTTGCAAAAGCAGATTCTTCTTTGGGTATAAGCTTGTCTTCAAGAAAACCTGCTGATGCAAATGCAGGGATGCTTAATAATGCCATCAGCAGAATGGCCTTGATGAAGTTGCGCATGATGTTATCTTGCTGCCAGGGAGGCAACGTAAATTGATTTGCAGCATATTCTAAAACAAAAGACGCAGCATCAATTTATTTTATGTATCCGCCGGATGTGATTTCTGCATGCCGCGCTCATCCCACTTTGCCGTATGCGGAATTTGCATGTGGCGCATTGCAATCCACCTCCCGTTACGGCTATATCACGACTTTGATCAGACATTTTTCTGATGGCGCCATCCCGCTACTTGGAACCTTCCACCCGCAAGAATGCAATCAAGCCCTGCAAGGCCGCCGTCATGTGGCGTCTGCTGGAATAATACAGATAAAAGCCCGCGCGCATAGTCGCGAAATCAGGTAGCACCTCTTGCAAGCGGCCACTTTGCAGGTAGGGGTGTACATGGTCTTCTGCCAGGGCGGCAATGCCTGCGCCGTTCAGGGCGGCTGCCAGGGCGAGGTTGGCGTCATTGACGATGAGATGGCCTGTAACCGCAATCTCCAGTGACTGCCCTTTGTCCATGAATTTCCAGGGGATATGCACCTCGGTACTCGGGCGTTTGATGCGTATGCATTCATGCTTTTGCAAATCGCGCGGGGTATGTGGCATGCCGTTTTTGGTGATATAACTTTTTGCAGCAACACAGACAAAGCGGCGCTCGGGGCCTATGCTGATGGCGATCATGTCTTGCGCCAGCAATTCCCCTTGTCGTATGCCTGCGTCATAGCGGCCCTTGGCCAGATCGACGGTTTTATCTTCTACCGAAATATCCAGCACGATATGCGGATAGGTTTTGTGGAATTCTGCCAGCCTTGGCGCGAGCAGCAATTCTGTCGCGACCCGTGGTGCGGTCAGGCACACTGTGCCCGCTGGTGTATCGCGAAAGTCATTGATGGCTTCTGTCGCCTTCTCCAACCCATCCAGCACGGGGCGCAAATGATCGAGCAATTGCTGGCCCGCCTGCGTCAGCGAGACGCTGCGTGTAGTGCGGTGCAAGAGCCGCACACCGACGCGGGTCTCCAGTTGCCGCATCACCTGGCTCAGGGCAGATGGTGTGACTTCCAGAAAAGCTGCCGCCCTGGCAAAGCTCTGCCTCTCTGCTATGGCCACGAAGGCCTTGAATTCTGCAAATTCACTCGCACGCATCGGTTAATCCATTTCATTAGTACTACTACATAGTTTAATAAGATATTACTACATTATTTCATCATAATAGCTCTCTATACTGAAGCCCTGTTCATCACTACACGAAAAAGGCCTCATCATGAAAACCAGCATCAAAACCGCTCTCATACTTGCCAGCACGCTGAGCCTGGCAATAGCGATCTCAGGCAATGCCAATGCGCAGGCCCAGGTGCCAGAAAAAACCCGCGCAGCAACACCCATGGCCAAGTTCCAGGCCCCCGGTTTTTACCGCATGATGCTGGGCAGCTTTGAAGTCACGGTATTGTCAGACGGCACGGCAACCCGCCATGTCGATGAAATCATGAGCAAACCTGAAGAAGTGCGCGCCGCCTACGCCCATCATCATGAAGAGCTGCCTGCTGAACTGTCGATCAATACCTATCTGATCAACACCGGCAGCAAACTCTTGCTGGTCGATACCGGCGCGGGCGAGTTGTTTGGCGCTGCCGGCGATGGCAGTGGCAGCAGCAACAGACTGATACGTAATCTGCGCGCTGCCGGGTACCAGCCTGAGCAGGTCGATGCGGTCTTGCTCACGCATATCCATGGCGACCACTCTGGCGGCCTATCGGCTGGCGGGAAACGCCTGTTCCCGAATGCTGATGTGTATGTCGATAAAAACGATGCAAACTATTGGTTGAGCACGGCCCAGGCTAATGCAGCGCCGGCAGCAAAACAACTGACATTTACCCAGTCACGCGCCACCGTGAACCCGTATGCCGATGCTGGCCGCCTGAAAACCTTCAACGGTGCACAAGAATTGTTCGCGGGTGTCAGCAGCATTCCTTCGTATGGCCATACACCTGGGCATACGGCATACCTGATCAGCAGTCAGGGCAAAAACTTGCTGTTGTGGGGTGACCTCATACATGCCGGTGCCACCCAGTTCAAAGACCCGACGATCACCATCGCCTATGATTTTGATGCTGCGGCTGCGGTCAGATCACGCCTGTACTTGTTGCAACTGGCTGCCAGCAAGGGCTATCTGGTTGGCAGTGCGCACATTTCCTTCCCTGGTCTGGGTCATATAGGTAGCACTACCACCGGCTATGAATGGCTGACCGCGACTTACCAGATTCAGGGGACGTATTAAAAGAGCGGTGCGGCTAAAGAAGACAGAGAAACGCGGGAGCGGGGAAGCGGGGAAGCGGGGGCGCATAGCCAACAGCAGGCAAATGATGGGCGAGCAGGCTCGAATCTGCTACCATCATCAAAACCTCTCGCTATCACCATCACCATGAAAAAGACCATCTACCTGTGCCTGTCCGCTGCCCTGTTAATGACTTGCCTGCCTGCTATATCGCAAACCCTGGCAGAAGCAGATGCCGCCTATTTTCGCCAGGATTACAAAACGGCCTTTGACATGTACAAGAAACTGGGAGATGAAGGCGAAGCGGCGGCGCAGTATCAGCTTGGCCATTTGTACGAAAGCGGGCGCTATGTGTCGCAAAGCTTTGACAATGCTGAACCCTGGTACCGCAAATCGGCTATGCAGGGTTATGCCAAGGCGCAAGCCAATCTGGCCTGGTTATATGTGAATGGCAAAGGTGGCCTGGCGAAAGACGTACTGCAAGCCGTGCTATGGTACGAAAAGGCCGCCGCTCAGGGTGACAGTGAAGCCCAGGAGCGCATTGATAATCTGTACAACTTTTACCCTGACCTGAGAGCATCGGTGGCACGGCAAAAAGAAACTGTCATTGAAAAGAAGCAGCAAGAAATCGCGGCACAACGGCAGACTGAATTCAATGCACAGTCAGAAAAAACCAGGCAAGAGTCACTAACCTGCATGAGCAAACTGGCGGATGATCCCAGGACATTATCACTGGCAAGCAAATTTGCGCTGGACAGTAAAAAAGCCGCCAGCATGGAAATGCTGGCCAATACCAGCAAGCCTGGTGCCAAGGACAAACCAGCACTATCGTACATTGTGGGCGAATGGGAAAGATGCATAGATATCCAGATGGAACGACGCCGCAAGTTCTTGCCACCAGAAGTCGATAGCCTGATCAGCAGCTACCGGTTGGAATTGCGCACTGGTTTTGCTGATCTCTACGCGGGCAAATCTTCGTATGGCGACATGGCAAGACTGCGCGCCAAACTGGATATAGATTTCAAACAAAAACTGGATGCATTGACTGCCAAATTCCAGGCGCAGGAATTTGCCGAGGCCAAGCAAAAGCAAGATGCTGAAGCACAAAAACGCTATGCAGAGGCACAAAGCCAGCAACAACGTGAAGCAGAAAAACAAAGGCAGGCAGACGCCCGCCGCGCTCTGGACATGCAAGAAGCCCAGGCACGTGCGCAACTCGAACAAACCAAGCAGTTGCAAAGAAATGTCGATTTCTTGCAAGGTCTGCAAATGCAGCAAATGTTTAATCCACGTCCGCAGCAGCAACAGCAGCAGGTGGTACAACAGGTTGACAATAGCGTTTACGTTCAGCAGGCACCACCGCCTCCGCCGCCCCCGCCAACGCCATCGCGCCGGGTGAATTGTTCATCAACGCGCTTGGGTAATACGGTGACAACGAATTGTTTTTGAGCCCCATGCAATTGTATTGGCGCTTCATAACGCATTTCTGAACAAATACTGTATCTTGTTCCCCCTGATATTTTTTCAAACAAAGACTTTATTATGCATTGGCGCAATCACCCTGCACTGAAAAGCAAACTGCATCCTGACTATCCTGACGACCTGCAAGTCATCGTGCACGATGGTGGGCCACGCTTGACAGAGCGCCGCCCGGAACTGGTCTGGGTCAGGATAAGCGGTCTCGAAAATGAAATGCTGAGTGGCACGGTCTTGAATGCGCCAACACAATTACAGTCGGCGCGACAAAATCAACACATACAATTTGCGCTGGCTGGCGTAGAACACCCGGTCATGCTGACTGCAAAATACCTGCAAGAGAAATCTGCCTGGAATGTCCAGCCTTGTGACAAGTGCGGTTTTACACATCTGTTTGATGCGCCGTCAGACTTGATCAAAGTCATTTTCCCCAACATACCAGCAGATGCAGAGATGGAAGGTTTTACCAGCTTTTGCCCTCTTTGTGGTGGAGTGCAAATCATAGAATCCAGAAACATTGCACCACTTACTGAAGTCAAACGCCCGTGGTGGAAATTCTGGTCATCCTGAACGCAAATGCCAGATCTGATATCTGAGCAGCAAAGACAGTAGCTCATCGCCCGCATTTTCTTGCATCAAACAAGGGCGCAACACGTCAATGATCTACTAAAGGCGCAGGAGCAGACACGCACATCCGGCATGTCTGTTCCTGCTTGCTCTCACCTTTCTACGTCTATCAACATAAAATCAACTCAGGGGCAATTACCAATGATGTAATAGCCAGCTGCCGTCTGTGCCAGCGTCTTGGTGTAGAACAGATTATCCAGCCCCATGTTCTGGTTGGAACCATTAGCCAGTGCATAGCCGCCACTATCATGCGCGCGCCCGGCTTGTACATGGGCATAATTGCTGGCAGTGACCGCATTGCACGTCCAGCCCGATGCAGTGGTGACACTGATGGCAGCAGACAAGGCACTTTCACCACTGCTACCCACGGCAGAAACGGCAAAGCTATAGCTGGTGCTGGCTGTGAGGCCGGTAACGGTGTAACTGGTAGCACTGAGCGGGGATGCAGTAATCTTGCTGCCATTGCTATAAAGGTTATAGCCAGTAGCACCGCTGACTGCATTCCAGCTCAGCGTTACGGTGGTTGCCGTTGGTGTGCCTGCGCTCAAACCACCTGGTGCAGATATCACTGGCGCAGTACCCACCAAAAATTGCGGGATAGCGCAATTGGCTGATACCTGGCCCAGATTGTCGGTGGCATTGACGGTGCCTGTGTAATAGCCACTGGAGAGGTTATAGCTTTTGCTAAAGCTGCTGCCGCTGCCTGCTGTGGTATCGTTCACATTGCTGGGGCCACTAAGACTGACGGCGTAGCTGCTGATGCTGCCACTGGCAGTGGCTGTACCATTGATGGTGGCGCTGGTGGCTGTGATGCCTGAGCTGGAACAACTGCTCATCACCGGGGCAGGCACGGTGGATGCGCGCAGATTATTCTTGAACCAGAAATCCATCAAAAACACCGGATAGTTGATCTTGGTGCTATCAACATAATGGCTGTTCTGGCCGCCACTGCCTGCAGGCCATGCATGGCCCATGCCGCTGACGGTAATCTCATGCGTGCGCAGTTTGCCATTGGCATCGGTGTAGGGGATATTGGTGCCGCCAGTTGCGATGCTGACACTGCTGCCCTGGGTGAAGGTACCGTCATACACCTGGCGCATGGCGGCCACATCCATGGGACCATAGGCTTGTGCCACCGTATAGTCACTGGTACCCCAGACTGCACCGGCAATCTGGGTCGCAAATTTTGCAGCATTGCTGCCCGCCATGGCCTGGCATTTGCTGGCTGCGGTGGCAGCAGTATAGCCTGAGGGTACGGCACCGATCTGCAAGGTAGTGGTGCCTGGTGGCGGGCCGGCATTGATGCCAACACCGGCAAATACATCAGGTGCCAGGCAAGCCAGCACCATGGCTTCGCCACCGCCGGATGACAAGCCGGTGACATACACCTGATTAGGGTCAATCGCATATTGCGGATTGCTGACAAAGCGGTTGACCAGGTCCAGCAAAATCGCATCATGTCCTGCTGCGCTGCGGGTGTGCGTGGTATTGGCATAGTCCCAGCAATGATTGCTATAGACATTGCCGGTCGCATTTGGAGCCAGGATGACGGCACCATATTGCTCGGCCACCGCCTTCCAGTTAAAACCCTTGTCGCTGGTTTTATCGATTACGTCACCAGAGGCGGTCTGGGTGCAGCCGTGCAGCACCAGCACCAGTGCGCGTTTGCCTGCCAGCACGGGTTGTGCGGCAGGCCAGTAGAAATAACCTGTGAGGTTGCCGCCATTGACGCTGTCAGCCGCCCAGGTTTGCTGGCTACTCCAGCTGCCTGGCCCGGCTGTGGCTGCATGCGCAGTCAGGCTGACCAGCAATGTGCAGGCGATCAGCATGACTGCCCGCAACATGGTCTTGATATGGTTCATTGTTGTCTCCGTTATTTTATTTATATAATTTGAAGCAGTTTGTGGGCCCTGTTTTTTGCACACCAATCGCTTTGCATTTATGCGACGAAGATGCCACGAAGATACGACTAAGATTAGCTCAGCAAAGTGTTTCCCCATAGACCCGGCAACCAGGGTGGACATACGTCCACATTCCTGGTTTTGTTTTGGTGATGAACGCAATACGTATGCACGCGCGCACCAGCTCAGCACGCACGTACACGCAAGCTCAAAAATGAGCTATAAAAAATAAAGCAGTTGAAGTTTTTGTCTCCTGATTTTTTTGGAATTCCATCTGGGCAAGCGCGGGCCAAACCAGATGCAGACCTGTACAGGTAGCAATCATGCTACATCATTATTTTGCGAATACAAGACAAACAGGCTGTGCAAATCTGCACATTTAGCTGGAGAAAAAAACGCATGCTTTTTTGTATCAATGTGAGCATTAGCCCGCCCGCAATTTGATACAACAATCGCTAGGACATAAGGGCAGAGCTCTCCTTTATCACCTCGTCTTACCCGGACACGGTATCATGCGCTCATGTCCAGCTCGCATATCATCGCTATGAAAAATCATCCAGGCCGCATCATATCCAGTCTCATTCTGGTTTTGCTCGGCCTCCCCTGCCATGCACAGACCAGTGTCACACCCGCACAGCCGATGATGGTCAGTGCAGAACGCTTCGCCACCTTGCGGCAGGAACCCGCACGCTGGGCAGCCTTGCGCAAGCGCTGTGATAAGGAATTGACGCAACCCGCCCATGCAGTGGCAGATTACAGCCCGGCACGTCATTACACGGCTGACGGTGTCAGCCATGACCCCAGCGGCAAATACCTGAACACAGATGCCGGGGTAGCTTATCGCGCAGCCCTCTGCTACCAGCTCAGTCATGACATCGTCTATGCGCGCCATACCCAGCAGATCGCCGATGCCTGGGGCAAGACGCTGACACATGTATCAAAAGACCAGGGTGCGGCTGAGCTCAATTTCAATATCCCGCAACTGGTCATCGCCGCCAGTTGGGTGCGCAATGCCAGTCTCTGGGATGACAGTGACTTCATCAGCATGCTGCAAAATGTAGTGCTGCCACTGTCACATGCCGACAAGGCCAATAATCACGGCAATTGGGGCGTGCTGATGGATGCCAGTATTGCCGCCTATACCGGCAACAACAAGCAACTGGAACGCGCGCAACAGCGCTGGCAAACCCTGTTATTAAACCAGGTTGCAGAAGATGGCAGCATGCCGCTGGAAATTTGCCGCAGCAACACCAATAATTTTTGCGGCGGCCCCGACAAAGGCATCAACGGTATCAGCTACACCCATTACACCCTGCACCCCGCCACCATCACGGCAGAAATTTTTTTGCAACTCGGTAAAAATTTATACCAAACCGAAGCTGGCAAGAAACTGTCACTGGCGTACCAGCGCGCTGCGGAATGGACGCGTTACCCTGAACGATTCCCCTACTATGCCAGTAACCAGGGCAAGCTCAATGGCATTAACAACACCGCCTATTTCCTGATCCTGCAAGCTCACACCATGAATGACGACGCCGCAGAAGTCATCAAGCAGGGCAAGCCGGGTTCAAACAGCCTGGAACTGGTGCTGCTGTATGGTCGTTGAGGAAGAGCGAATACCATGTTAAGTTACAATATCCGCTTGCATACCGCATTAGCCCTTCAGGAACCCAGCACATGAACACCGTATTCGCCGCCCCCGTGTTTGACACCACCGTCATTTTTGAAGGCAAAGAACTCTTCAAAGGCAAAAGCGCCGCCGAGAACTGGGCCAAAAAACTCGGCGCAGAACTGGAATGTGTAGCCACCGTAGAAAAGATAGGCACAGGCTGGGCGATAGTCGGCAACGTTGATGGTGAGGATTGTGTCTGGGCGATTTTGGGGCAGAGGTTGAAGAGAATTAATCGGGAGTGATGGCTTCAGCCTAGCACGACTGTAGGGTGCGCCGTGCGCACCACCCGTCATATTAATGATATGTAATCTGAGGTCACATTAATTTAACTATTTAAATATGTATTTATTAGACGACGACAGCACATTTGTTAACGCTGAATTTAGCTTAGACATCATAGAAGCCATGCAATGCATCGTCGTGGAGAGCAGCGGCGGCGCAAGTTCAGTACAAGGAAGAAGTCGACGCAATCCAGATTACAACAAATTAATCAAAGTCATCCTCACTCGCCTCGTTAAGTTACAAATCAAAATTACTAAGATAATTCTTGATTCACAAAAAGTTGCAAATATACCGATGGACGAAAGGATAGCAAGATTAAGAGTAAATTATCCAATTGATCTAAGCTCAGTGAATATCGATGACTTCAGAAAGATGTTGGGCAGAACAATAGCATTAATGCATCGCACTCCCAATGCCACACGTAGCGGAAACGCTCAGAAGCGCATACGAATCTGCTTGGATAAACCTATCACACCTGCACAAATACTCGCAGCATCAAGCGATATCAGTACTGTTGAGAACGTTGAAGATGAAATATTTTCGCACAAAGAAACTGAACGAGAATACCTACGGACAGCGCGTCTAGGACAAGGCAATTTTCGTAAAGAACTGCTGAAAAAACATTTGTCAAAATGCCCTATAACTGGCATTACCAATTCAGATTTACTGATAGCTTCTCATATAAAACCTTGGAATGTTTGTACAAACCTTGAACGTTTGGACCCCCATAATGGCATTTTACTGTCGCCAATTATTGATCGCCTTTTCGACAAAGGACTTATTACATTCAGCAATGAAGGAACGATACTCGTTTCGCCAAAGCTCTCACCATCCGATACAAAGCTTTGTAACATAGGTGCAGCAAACACATTGCCGTTGTCAGAAAAAAACAAGCAATATTTGACTTATCATCGGCAAATACAATTCAAGAAAAATTAATTCACATAGACGCGATAGCGAAGCATAAGCGTGCCTACACAACATATTGCGCCGTAATAATGGGACATCAAACACGGTGCGCACGGCGCACCCTACATATGAGACTGCTTACTATCGGACGGGCGACTATTCGTTTCTAAGCCACTCACAAAAACTCCACCAGTTGCCCACTGACGCTACGCAGACGCTGGCTCATGAGTTTGGCCAGCCGGGCCAGGATTTGTACTGCCAGCGTTGGCTTTTCGCGGATGATGCGCTGGTAATTGTCCTTGGTCAGCAGGAGCAGGATACTGGTTTGTGAGGCGAGGCAGGTGGCGGAGCGTTTTTCGCCATCGATGATGGACATCTCGCCTATGGTCTTGCCGTGGCCTACTGATACGATGCGGTGCGGCGTGCCGTCGAGATCGGTCTTGAGTATCCCGACTTCGCCCTTGACCAGCAGACCCATGTAGGAACCGGCTTCACCTTCCCTGAAAATGGTCGTGCCTGCCGAGACTTCATAACATTGCAGATAGGCCGCCAGGGCCTCGATGTCTTTCCAGTCCAGGTCGGCAAACAGTTGCGATTCAGAGACCATGTCGCAGATATCACGCGACTGAAAGGTCGTGCCTGCGCCGACGAGACGAAAACCTGGCAAAGCTTGATCTGGGTTCATTTTGCACTCTCCAACATTTTACGTATTGTAGTGACTAATAGTTTATCGCAATCGGAGCGACTGTAACAGCATAACTGGCCTGACAACAAAGATGAAGATTGCAAACCAAGGTAGCAAAATACACTATCTGTCAGGCTTCAAGCTCATTTCACTGGGGGAATCAGGCAAGCGATGTGCAAACTGCTCAGTTGCTATGAAAAGTTGATGAAAAAATGCTTATTTGCAATGATCAGGTATAATTTTTTGCCTTCAACACTCGCCTTTTTACAAAGATATATGACACGAGGCGGCAGAATCAACTCTTAATAGCCTTGCAATCGCATTACCAATCTTACAAAACCCGATGAAAAAAATTCCAGGCACTATACTGCTTGCTCTGGCAGCCAGCACGCTACAATCGGCTCAGGCGCAAATCAATGAAGGCCAGGTTCTCTATGACAAAACTCAGTTACTCTCCAAACAGGGTAAATACGACGAAGCGATCACTGCTGCGCAACAATTATTGCGTCTGTCAGAAACAAACGGGCCCGAAAACCGGAGTGTGGCAGACAGCCTGAATGTCCTCGGTGATTTATACAGGGCTCAGAAAAAATATGCAGAAGCAGAGCCTTTGTATTTGCGTGCGCTGGCCATAGATGAAAAAATATTGGGGCCCAATCACCGCGAAGTGGCAATCGTTCTGAATAACCTTGCCTTGACATACAAAGCACAAAATCGCTATGCAGAGGCGGAGTCTTCATACAAGCGTGCGCTGACTTTGGTGGAAAACCAGCGGGGCCATGAGCACGCTGATGTGGCATCTATCCTCAATAACCTCGCCTTTCTTTACACCGCACAGGATAAATATGCCGAAGCGGAGCCAGTGATCAGACGCTCTCTGATCATCACTGAAAAAGCAAAGGGTAGAAACAGTATTCCAATAGCGATCATGACTGGCGATATTGGAGAATGGATGGAGAAACAGGGTAAACTGGAAGAAGCTGAATTTTTTTATACGCACTCGATTAGCATCTGGCAAAAAACGCCTGGCGGAAATCAGCAGGTGATAGCATTAAGAATTGCAGGTCTTGCCGCACTGTATATAAAACAATCCAGATATACTGAGGCAGAACCATTATTGAAGCAATCATTGGCACTCGTAGAATACGCAATGGTCCCGAATCACGAATACATCATAAGGAGCCGTAACAAGCTCGCCGATTTTTACCGCAAGACTGGTCGCGAAAATGAGGCCATCGCGCTGGAAAAAAATGCCGACAAATCTGGCAAGTGACGTCAACAGGACTTACACCGTTGCGCCTCACTACCTTACTACCCGCGTCGGCAGTGCTTGGCCGGGGACGCCGAGCCATCTTAATTTCGCCCCAGCCTCTCAAGCATCAATCAGCTCACAAACTTTAGCAACCGCCCTCTCACATCGCCATCCGCATACGCCTGATATCACGCAATGGCGGCTCACCAAACAGCCGTGTGTATTCACGGCTGAACTGGGAAGCGCTTTCATAGCCCACTCTTAATGCGGCGCTGCTGGCGTCTATGTCTTCGATGAGCATGATCTGGCGGGCGTTTTGCAGGCGCAGGTGTTTCAGGTATTGCAGGGGGCTCATGCCTGCCACGGTGCGGAAGTGTAGTCTGAAGGTGGAGGCGCTCATGTGGGCCTTGCTGGCCAGTTCGTCAATGGCAACATCCTCGGTGTAATGTTGTTTGAGCCAGGCGATGACGCGGGCAATCTGCTGGCCGGGTGAACCAGCCGTGACGAGGTGGCGCAATACCGGGCCATGCTCACCATTGAGCAGGCGGACGATGATCTCTTGCTGTATCAGCGGCGCCAGCATGGGCACGAGCTGCGGTTCATCCAGCAGGCGCACCAGGCGGGTGATGGCATCGAGCAAGCCCTCCTCCATGGTCACAACGGACATGGCGAGCGATGTCGTGGCTTTGAGGGGCGCGGCGAATGTCATGCCAGCGGCGCACTGGGTAATCGCCAGGGCATCCAGCATCAGGTACATGCCCAGAAATGGCTGTGTGCTGCTGGCACTGGTCACATAAGACACTACCGGCAAATCGACCGAAGTGACCAGGGATTGTCCTGGCACATAATCAAATACTTCTTCTCCCAGGTTCACGCGCTTGCTGCCTTGCACTGTGACGCCCAGCCCCAGGCCATAAAAGCAGGGCATGGGGTCGGTGACCTTGCTGCGCCTGACCATGATCAGCCCTGGTACCAGCGTGGTGCAATCACCATCAGTCTGCAGGATATTGCCGACCAGCTCAGCCAGTGAGTGATTAGAAGGGCTTGGCGAATGATTTGCTGCTGTCTGTTGCTGGGTCTGCATGATTTGGCTGTGCGTTTTTTGATTATCGTAGCCTACCATTTCCAGGGTAGTGTTTTCAATTTCTGCTGAGCATTCATCGAAATAGGCAAGAAATGCATCAGATCAGGCAAACGCTTTTTGAGGTATCAGGCAGACAATGGCCGTCAATAAAGAATTCTGCCAGGACTTGTCAATGAAGCATGCACTGATCATCAACGCACACCAGTTTTATGAGGGCATTTCCAGCGGCAAGCTTAACCTCAGCATGGCCGACATCATCAAGACAGAGCTGCAAAACCGGGACTACCAGGTCAGGCAAACCCAGATCGAGCAAGGCTATGACATCAATGCCGAAGTGCAGAATCACTTGTGGGCAGACCTCATCATTTTGCAGTCACCGGTATATTGGTTTGGCATGCCATGGATATACAAAAAGTATGTCGATGAAGTTTTCACGGCAGGGATGATGCAGCAAAGTTTTCTGGATGGCGATGGTCGCACGCACGAAGACCTCAGCAAGCAGTATGGCAGCGGTGGCAAGTTACATGGCAAAAAATATATGTTGTCACTGACTTGGAATGCCCCTGAAGCAGCCTTTGGTGACACGGCACAATCTTTGTTTGAAGGCAAGACGGTAGATGATGTCTTTATTGCCAATACAGCCAATTACAAATTCTGCGGGGTTGATGTCTTGCCCGCTTTCTCTTGCCATGATGTGATAAAGCAGCCTGATATTGACAATGACATGGCAAGGCTGCGCGCTCATCTGGCGAATGTCATCTGAATAAATACCAACGCTTTTACACACACCGGAGGTTTTCATGATCAACTCAACTATTAATGGCAAGAACACCAGCGTCGATGTCGCACCCGACACACCTGTGCTATGGGCCCTGCGCGATACCTTGGGCCTGACCGGCACCAAGTTTGGCTGCGGTGCCGCCTTGTGCGGTGCCTGCACCGTGCACCTGAATGGTCAGGCGATACGTTCCTGCATCACACCCATCTCTTCTGTCGCCGGGCAAAAAATCACCACCATCGAAGCCATTGGTGAAGACAAGGTTGGCAAGGCCGTGCAGGCCGCCTGGATCAAGCACGACGTTGCCCAATGCGGTTACTGTCAAAGCGGCCAGATCATGAGTGCCACTGCCCTGCTCAAAACCAAGAAGAAGCCCAGCGATGCCGACATCGACAGCGCCATGGCGGGCAATATCTGCCGCTGTGGTACCTATGTACGCATCCGCGCTGCGATTCATGACGCCACATCCACCTTGGCCTGATCAGGAGAACCAACATGCATTTTGAAGCCCGTTTGAATGAACTGCCACGCCATTTGCAATCCCTGTTGCAATCCACCAGCCCCGCAACTGGCGCAACTGGCCTGAGCCGCCGCAGTTTTTTGAAGATGGCAACTGCCAGCGGCTTTGCGCTGGGTTGCTACCCCATGCTGGCGATAGGCCAGGACGCTGCCGCCAAGGCACCCGCCGGTTTGAAACCAACCGAGCAGCCCGGCGCCTTCGTCCAGATTGCCAAAGATGGCACGGTCACAGTGACGATCAACCGCCTGGAATTTGGCCAGGGTGTGCAAACCGCCTTGCCACTGATACTGGCAGAAGAGCTCGATGCCGACTGGAGCAAGGTCAAGTATGCCAACGGCAATAACCATCCTGCCTATGTCGATCCGGCATTTGGCATGCATTTGACGGGTGGCTCGAATACCATCGCCCATTCTTATACCCAGTACCGTGAACTGGGTGCACGCACCCGTGCCATGCTGGTACAGGCTGCGGCGACGCAATGGGGCGTTGATGCCTCTGCCCTGCGTACAGAAAAAGGTGTGGTAGTCGGGCCAGGCGGCAAAAAACTGACGTATGGCGAGCTGGCTGAAGCCGCCATGAGTTTGCCAGTGCCAGAAAAAGTCGTGTTGAAAGACCCCAAGAGCTTTAACCTGATCGGCAAACCCACAGGTCGCCTTGATGCCAAGGCCAAATCCACAGGCACCCAGGACTTTGGCATTGATATGCACCTGCCCGGCATGTTGACGGCGGTTGTCGCGCGTCCGCCGGTATTTGGTGCCAAACTCAAGTCTGTCGATGATACGGCGGCCAAAGCCATCAAGGGTGTCAAGGCGGTGGTACGTGTGCCGGTGGATCGTGGTGGCGAAGGCGTGGCCATTATTGCGACTGGCTACTGGCCAGCCAAGCAGGGGCGCGATGTGCTGAAGCTGGAATGGGATCTGGGCAGCGTAGAAAAAGTCGATAGCGTGAAACAACTGGCCAGCTATAAAGAATTGGCCAAGCAGCAAGGCGCATTGAAGTACAACGACGATGTATCAAAGATCGCCACAGCGCCACATAAACTGAGTGCAGAATTCAGCTTCCCTTACCTGGCCCATACCCCGATGGAGCCTTTGAACTGCACCGTCGCCATCAAAGGCGACAAGGCAGAATTGTGGATGGGCACGCAAATGCCTGGTCTGGATGGCTTTGCCGCATCCGCTGCGCTGGGGCTGAAGCCGGAAAACATCGCCGTGCATACCCAGATGGCCGGTGGCGGCTTTGGCCGTCGTGCCATTCCTACCAGCGATTATGTGGTGGAAGCCTGCCATGTCGCCAAGGCAGCAGTCGCCGCTGGCCTGGATGCGCCAGTGCGCACGCTGTGGAGCCGTGAAGATGATGTCAAGGGTGGCTACTACCGCCCCATGCACGTACACAGGGCAGATATCGGTTTTGATGCGCAGGGCAATATCCTCGGCTGGGACCATGTCATCGTCGGCCAGTCCATTCTCAGCGGCTCACCATTTGAAGGCATGATGGTCAAAAATGGCGTCGATGCGACTGCGGTTGAAGGCATGAAAGAACCATATGACATGCCGATGCGTCTGTCTGTTCATCATCCCAAGATCAATGTGCCGGTCTTGTGGTGGCGCAGCGTGGGCTCTACCCATACCGCCTTTGTCATGGAAACCCTGCTCGATGAAATTGCCCAGACCACCAAGCAAGACCCGGTGGCCTATAGATTGAAACTCATGGGTGACAAGCATCCACGTCATAAGGCAGCCCTGGAACTGGCGGTTGAAAAATCTGGCTATGGCAAAAAGAAATTACCTGCAGGGCGTGCCTATGGCGTGGCAGTGCATGAATCCTTCTCGTCCATCGTTGCCTATGTGGTGGAAGCATCCATCAAAAATGGCCAGCCCAAATTGCACAAGGTGACGGCTGGCGTACATTGCAATCTGGCGGTCAACCCCAAAACGGTGGAAGCACAGGTACAGGGTGCGGCACTGATGGGCTTGTCGATGTGTCTGCCAGGTGCAGCGATTACGCTCAAGGATGGTGTGGTTGAGCAAAGCAATTTTGGTGACTTTGTCGTGCCACGCATTACCGACATGCCGCAGGTTGCCGTGCATATCGTGCCTAGTGCCGATGCGCCAACCGGCATGGGTGAGCCTGGCCTGCCCGCGCTGGCACCAGCCTTTGCGAATGCCGTTGCCAGGGCGGGTGGCAAGCGCTGGCGTGAACTGCCTTATAAACAAATATAGGCAAGCTAAGCTCAAATCAGTGAAAGTTTAAACACGATGGAAGATCTCGATACCCTGGTCTTGCGCACGGCGCTGAACTGGCATGCGCAAGGCTTGTCAGTTATCCTCGTCACGGTGGCACGCACCTGGGGTTCTTCACCACGTCCACCGGGGTCGCTGATGGCGATCAACGGGCGCGGTGAAACCGTGGGCTCGGTATCGGGTGGCTGTATAGAAGATGATCTTATCCACCGCATCCGGGAAGAAGGCGTGCAGGCCGTCTGCGCAGGCAACCTGCCGCTGGTACTACGCTATGGCATCTCTGCCGACCAGGCACATCGCTTTGGCCTGCCCTGTGGCGGTACGGTAGAGCTGGTGCTGGAGCCAGTCTCTGCCCATAGCCGCCTCGATGAATTGCTGCTCGCCTGCGAACAACGCCGCAGCGTTGAGCGCACACTGGATTTGCAGACCGGCCATGCTAACCTACAAGCTGGCCAGTACGACGGCTTGCCCAGGCTGGATGAGCACAAGCTCATCACCTACCTTGGCCCACAGGCCCGCATCATCGTCATCGGTGCCAGTGACCTTTCACGTTACCTGTGCCAGTTTGCACTGAGCCTAGGTTTTGCCGTCATCGTCTGCGACCCGCGTGAAGAATACCGTGCCAGCTGGCAATTGCCCGGTGTAGTCGTCAGCACAGAAATGCCCGACGACCTGATACTGCGCCTGCAACCAGACAACCGCACCGCCGTCATCGCCCTTACGCATGATCCCAAACTCGATGACCTGGCCCTCATCGATGCCCTGCAATCAAATGCTTTCTACGTTGGCGCTATCGGCTCACGCCGCAACAGCCAACAAAGACGCGAACGCCTGCACATCCATTTCGATATCCCGCAAACCACCCTGCAAACCCTGCATGGCCCCGCTGGCCTGTACATAGGCAGCAAGACCCCGGCAGAAATCGCCCTGTCCATCATGGCAGAAATTGTGGCGATCAAGAATGGCATACCACAGCCAGCCAGCACGCCTGTCGTGCTTGGCAAGGCGATCTATGAAAGCCAGCCGCAGCAAGAGATGAACGGCGCCATCTGCGCCATCTGAGTTTGTAGCTGCTCATCTCTTGCTCTAACTCTTGCTCTGACTCTTGCTCTGACTCTTGCTCTAACTCTTGCTGCGGCGTGATGTTGCCTGGCCTGCATTCTTCCTGACTACCACCTGATCCCCCTACACTGCGACTTCTCTCCAGCCCATCCATACCCTGCGGCAATCTCATGTCACAAATTAACAATTGGACGATAACAATTGACAAAAAGTGAATAATATTGCAAGATTTTATGGCAATATTTTTGCATGCCTGATCATCTCAAGGAGGATGTATGACATTTGAACGCAAGGACGTATCAAAACTGGGTTCTGACTGGAACGATACGCTGGTCTGGTATGCAAAAGCAGTGGGCAAGCTGCAGGAAAGGCCGCTGGCATCGCGCACCAGCTGGCGGTTTCTGGCGGCCATGCATGGTTTTAATGAAGTACTCTGGTCGGCTCATGGCTATTACAGCAATGGCGAGGCCCTGCCCTCAGACAGCGACAAGGCCAGGTTCTGGGACCAGTGCCAGCATCAGAGCTGGTATTTTTTGCCGTGGCACCGTGGTTACCTCGCATCGTTTGAAGCCATTGTGCGCAGTGCCGTGGTTGAGCTTGGTGGCCCGGCGGACTGGGCGCTGCCTTACTGGAATTATTTTGATCCTGATTCACGCTCTGTGCCACCGGCCTTCCTGCAAAAAACCATGCCTGACGGCTCACCCAATCATTTGTATGTCGAAGCCCGTTATGGCGATGGCGAGAGTAACTTTATCGTGTTGCCTGGCGATGTCTCGCTAAATGCCCTGAAAGACCATGCCTTCATCGGCGGTAACACTGGTGGCAATACCGGTTTTGGTGGGCCAGACACAAAATTCAATCATGGCAAGGGCGTTAACGGCCATCTCGAATCTGACCCGCACAATACCGTGCATGGCCTGGTCGGCGGCCTGGCCGACCCTGCGCATGAAGAAGACCGCACGACCTATGGCCTGATGTCCATCCCAGCCACCGCCGCACTCGACCCCATCTTCTGGCTGCACCATGCGAATATAGACCGCCTGTGGGAAGTCTGGCGCAAACGCGACCCGCAAAATCTTGATCCTGATCAGGATAGCTGGCTCAAAGGCCCGGCTGACCGCAAATTCATTGTGCCTGACGCGGTGGGTGAAGGTATCACCTTCACTGCATCACAAATGCTCGACACCAGGGCAGCACCGCTAAACTACACTTACCAGGACATCAGTGACCCGCTGGGTGGCAGCACGCGCAAAAAAATCAGGCTGACAGGCTTGCGTCTCTTGAGCGATGCGCCTATGGTGAATTTTCTGGATATCAAATCTGCAGGAGGCCAGGTGGCGACAGAATTATTGGGGGCCAATCCCAATCGCATCAAACTGGCAGGCGGCGTTTCGCACACCAGCGTGACGCTCGATAAAGCCAGCACAGACAAGGTCAATAACAGCTTTGAGAGCGTCAAATTGTTCAGCGCCACACCCAAAGAACCAGACCGCGTCTTTTTGAACCTTGAAAACATACGCGGCAAAAATGATGCTGCCATCTTCTATGTGTATGTGAATGTGCCCAACGGAGAAAGCCCGCTTGATCATCCTGAGAACAAGGTCGGTGTGCTGTCATTATTTGGTGTGTCGGACGCCAGCAAGACCGACAGCCCGCACGGTGGTGCAGGCATCACCCAGGTGTTTGAGATCACCAGCCTGGTCGATAACCTGCAGCTTGATCAAAGCCAGCTTGGCGATGCCCTGCAAGTGCAATTCGTGGCACGCAATACCGTCAAGCCTGAGCACGACATCACGGTAGAACGCGTCAGCGTGTTCCGCGAAAGCCTGTAGACATGCTGTTTGCCACGCTGTTTGCCATCCTGCGCGCGGCCCTGCTGAGCTGCCCCCGCCCCTTGCTGTTGATCAGCCTGGCGGGCTGGCTGGGTTTGGCTGCGCTGCAATTTGGCGTGCGTGTGCCAGAATACTGCGGCAGCCTTGCCAACATAGACCTGGCTTATCTCGCTAATATCGGCGATCGCCTGGTCTTTGTCTGGCACACCAATTCAAGGCCCACCATGATGGCCAACTGGCTGCTCATGCTGCTGGCCATGATGTCGCCCCTGCTCGCGCAAGAAATGACTTATCTGTGGCAACGCAGCCTCGCGCGCCGCCGCCTGCGCGCCTTGCTGCTGTTTGTCATCGCCTATTTACTGATATGGAGCCTGGCAGGCGCATTCATCATGCTGGCCTCACTGGTGCTGCGCCTGGTTATAGGCGACATGCGCTGGTGCTTTGCCATATTGCTGGCACTTGCCCTGCTATGGCAAATCAGCCCCGCCAAACAATACTGCCTGAACCGCTGCCACAGCCGCCCCCGCCTCGCCGCTTTTGGCTGGCAGGCCGACCGCGACAGCCTGCGCTACGGCCTGCAAGCCGCCTTCTGGTGCGGCGGCACCTGCTGGGCCTGGATGCTGGCTGCAACCGCCGCCGGCCCCGCCCACTTCCCCTTCATGCTGATCACCTCAGCCTGGCTCCTGATAGACCGCCAGGCCCCAGGCCGCGTGCCTGCATGGCAATTGCCCTACAGCCTGCGCTGGTACCGCCCCGCCTGATACCACCCGCGCAGCCCCGGTGATATCATCCGTATCACCGAAGAACCAACGTGTATCTGAACAAGATCACCGACATGAGCACCAACGAGAGCACCAACGAGAGCACCAGCATGAACACACCAGCCCCGCGCAGCCTCAACGGCATCACCCTCGAAAAAATCCTCGAACAACTCGTCGCTTATTATGGCTGGGAGCAAATGGGACAGATGATAGACATCAACTGCTTCAAGAGCGACCCCAGCATCAAATCCAGTTTGAAGTTTTTACGCAAGACCCCTTGGGCAAGGGCCAGGGTGGAAGAGTTGTATTTGGGGATGCCGGGGTGATGCGATATGTTTGCCGTATACCGTAGGACGCATTGCAATGCGCCGGATGTGGTTCCAGAAACGACCAAAGTACGTGCAACTCCTGCATAAAACATGATCAAAGCTTTTCCCATAAAGCATCCCACATGTTTTGTAAATGTCGATACGATGTGACGCAAGACAATTAGCTATCATAATTTTTGACACGATTTCCTGATCTATTTCCATCTAGTTTTCACAGATAGAAAATTAAAAAGGTTCACAATAATGAGTGAATTAGCTTATGCGCATGGACTCGCAGCTCTCCAATTCTTCAGTTTTCATGGAGCAGCACAGACGGCAAGCTGGAATGCAGATCAGCTCAATGCAACTCCAATATTTTTTCAAGAGCAAAGAGAAGAAGATACCGGTTGCGACTACTTTATTGGTATCGGGTATGTTTTTATTACATACGCGGGTGCTCTTTTTAACGTGTTCACATCTACGAATGAATGCAAGAATTTATCGGAGTTCCATCAGCGTTTGAATGGGTACATGTTTCAAGGCGCAGCTAGCTGGTCGGCAACTGCGGTTACCAAGAGTCAAAATTGGGATCTTTTGCGCGAGAATGCAAAAAGGGCGCTCGACGAACTTGGCGAGCCAGTACCAACTAAGCCGCCAACATTTAATATCTCGGATTTAATCAACCCTGATGAGTTTCGAACCAGTAAGGAAAATCGTCAGTTACTTGATGAGCTGTAACTTACACTAATGCAAGTAACCCATCACGTGGGTACGATTAGCGCCAGCGTAATCGTACGCATGCAGTGCCGCAATAACGAAAACTCTCTAGCAAGCCCGACGGTCATCGCTTATCCATTTCGACATGAGGATGATGAAAGCTTTATCCGGTATCATAAATCATGAATGACAATCAAGCAGCATAGAGAATTACTGCTGACCATGCGTAAGATTACGTTGCACCAATCGTACCTACGACACTGAATTGCAGGATTAAACATGACATCTTTTGCAGCAGACTTGCTTTCTCTTCTTGGCAAACATGAAGAGGAAAAAGAAACCGAGATCATATTAAATAAATATAATCTCAAGGACATATTTGATGACCCACCATCCCGCCGTTACATCGGATCAAACGAAAAAGGTGTGGACGTATTGTTCGAGAACAATAAGGTCTTTGACATACAAATATTTGTTAAAAAATCCAATGACCATTCTGCTTTTGAGGGGGAACTACCATTTGGACTAAAGAATAATATGACCCAACAAGACGTACACAGGGTTTTGGGAGATCCAGAGTCATTCGATGAGTTCGATAGCCAGTATTCTTTAAAAAACCCGATCATCAGATTGACAGTGGCTTATGACAGGTCTGGCATTTTGCGTTATATAAGTTGTTGCACCTAGGTACGATTAGTGTAACGCAATCGTACTGAACGGCAGATATTTTTACAGACTCTCAGCAGCTTCTAGAATTTTCTCTAACTCCTCTTCATTATTGTCCAATAACGGAGTCTTGTCATAAAAAAATTGAGAGTTAAATCTACCATCTTCATGGATAACTAATAGAAAACCTCTCCATTCTTTACCACTTTTTAAATCGTCTTCGTATAACGCTTCAATGGCCTTCATTGACTCAAAAGACCCCCAAACATTAAATTTGTCATATTTGAGCATCTCTGGTCCACACCGACATCTCACTGTAGATTTATTTCTTAATGAATCGTCTCCATCCTCTTTTAGTAGCTCCTCATAGTAAATTATTTTTCTCCAATCCATTGGTGCTGTACTAGCAATTTCTTGAACAATGAAATTTAATGTTTCAAATTTTGGCAATAAAATCACAATTATCCTCCTGCTCTATTTATAAACCTTGTAAATATCCAATCGCCATCTGACTTCTGATAACCGGCAACAAACAAATCTGGCCTTCTTGTGGAGTTAGAGGAGCTATACACAGCCTGAATCGAAATGTTCATAGGTGCTCCCGTTTCTCTAATCAAATCTGCTAACGGATGCTCAAAATCCACTTTATAGCGACTTTGGTCAAGGTTCTTTAGAACCTCTCCATTTGAAAGAGTCACAGAACGTCCACTTCCTGGAACAACATTTAACCAATTAATCGGTCCGTCAAACTGATTTCCACCGAGATGGAAGCCTACATCTTCTAATGCACCTTCATGTCCAATTACGACTGTATCCACCTCACGACTAGCACGTAGGTACGATTAGTGTAACGTAATCGTACGCATGCGATGTCGATAGCAAGCAGTAGTCGCCAGCTTCACTTGCTCACCTTCTATGCATCCCAAAATGAGCATTATAGGGCCTGATTCCATGTCATGGAACGGCCAGACTGCATGAAGTGTTACGGGTCACCATGCGTACGATTACGTTACACTAATCGTACCTACAGCGCTGCCCTTTAGCATTTTCAATTCAAGCAGGTTTCGCAATAAATTGCCCGCCTCATCCAGTCCAATGTCATAGACGAGCCTGACAATTCTTACTATTCTTAATTCTGGCAAGTCTTCGCTTTTTGCGACCTGCACGAGTTCCTCAAGAGTCAAGCCAAAACTCTTCAGCAATTTGTACGTCTCATAGTTTGTAGAGTCGGCATCGCTTCCAATATCCTTCTTGCGTTCTGAGAGCTGATCAGGAAGTGAAGGCCAGAGTAATTCGATCTCTTTAGCAAAACCAATTGCCAGGTCAATACGCTTCGTATTTTCCAGAGCAGGGTCAGCTTTTAATTCGCTTAAAACTCTGAGCATATTATGCATGCAGACCTTAAAAATAATTTCAGTTTCCGTTCATGCCTCTTTAATGACTTGCCCTTCTCTTTGCTTTGTTGTGATTATCCGGGCTTTACTATATTTTCTCCATCAAATCGCCGCTATGACTTTCGATGCGGTTTGTAGAGTCTTCTCATTCAATCGGACAGTGATCGTGGCGCCTTGCCAGGCATAGATGATTAATGATTTATTTTTGAACTCAAGCTGTAACCTGGCATTTGCAATCGGGCCAAATCCGCTACATGCACTTTGTCTCCTGGCTCAACCCCAATTTCCTCCGCCCATGGCTCAATGACTAATTTAGATATGCTTTCGGGCATATTATCTATTAAGACGTTTTGTTCGCTCATTACAGCATTTTTTTCTATCATCTTTTACCGTCAGGTCCCAGAACGCGATCCATCATCTGCTCATGCAACAATGGCATGGGCGTTGTTTGCAGCTTAGCAGGATTTGTGTTTTCAAGACGCCACCACATCAAACCAACCTACTAGTAGATAAAATCATTGACATCAATCTACTAGTAGGTACAATGCACGCATGAACTCATTTTTACTCATGTTGAACAAGCCCTTGCCAGGAAGGCGCGGCGAAGTGCGCATGCAGCCAGCATTTGCACCATCATTTGAATTGAAAGAAAAACAAGCATGAGCATAGAACTCTCCCCCAAAGCTGCCGAGATCGTCGCTTGTGCGCGTTCGCTGCTGGCGGTTGGTGGTTATAACAGCTTTAGCTATGCTGACATTTCTGCCTCTGTGCATATCAGCAAGGCCAGTATTCATCATCACTTCGCCAGCAAGGCTGAACTGGTGCGCAAGCTGCTGGTGCTGTATCGCGAAGAAACCCGGGCTGGTCTGGCAGCGATGGAGCAGCAGATTACTGAGCCGGTGGCACAGCTTGGTGCCTATACCGGGTACTGGGCCGCGTGTATCCGCGATGGCAGCGCGCCCTTCTGCGTGTGCGCCATGCTGGCGGCAGAATTGCCGGCTATTCCTGCCGAGGTAGCGGATGAAGTTCGTGGCCACTTCCTGGATTTGTCGGCATGGCTCACATCTGTGTTGACCAGGGGCGCTGCGCAAGGGGCCTTTGTCTTGAAAACAAGCCCAGAAGCAGAGGCAATGCGGTTCATGGCGACTGTGCATGGGGCAATGCTGTCTGCCCGTGCGTATGGCAACCCGGAGATTTTTGCCAGCATCATTGAACCGATGATGCATCAATTGACTACTGAATAGTTTACATACTAGGACTTGCGCGAAACCAACCCAAAAGCTTGCAGCTTATTGTACTTCCCAATTCGTCATACCCGCGCAGGCGAGTATCCATGTCTGATTGACCTGACCTGCCTTACTGCCTGTGGGGTTGATCAACGATGGATTCCCGCTAAAAGCACGCGGGAATGACGGTTTGGGGTGCATAGGATGGTTTGCACTCATTGTGCTCATTGCTCTCCATGCATGGCCGACGCAAAAACCGTCAAGGGCAATTTTGCGTGAGTCCTGAATAATTTAAACAGGCAATTTCGCCTGTCTGGCCAACCGGAAAATACCTCTGTTTATTTCCGGTTTTTTTTGAAGCAAGCACTCTACCTACTAATAGATAAGATCATCATGCCACATCCACTTTCTCCTCTGGGCATTGCCCATACAGCCATCAGCCTGTTGCCAGTCGTAGCTGGCCTGTATAGTTTTATCCGTCACCGGGCAATTGATACGGGCAGGCGTTCTGGCCAGGTTTATCTGGCCGGCCTGGCAGTGTCGGTATTCACGGCGTTTGGCTTGTCCAGCAGCGGCGGCTTCAACCCCGGCCATGCGCTGGGCATACTGGCGCTGCTGGCAGCCTTTGGCAGCCTGCTTGTGACGCGTTTGTCTTTTCTTGGACGGCTAAGGCCTTACATGGCCACGTTCGGGCTTTCGTTTAGCTTCTTCCTGACGATGATACCAGGCACGGTTGAAACCCTGACCCGCCTGCCGGTGGCACATCCATTAGCCAGCGGTCCAGAATCACCGGTAGTGCACTCTGCCCTGCTGGCCTGGGTAGTCAGCCTCCTCCTGGGCTTTGCACTGCAAGCGCGGGCTATTCGTTTACGTCATCGACAAGCAGCAGGCAATTAGTGGACTATCACACTGGCATAGTGAGTGAAGGCCAGGTGGACTGCGCATCAAGCAAGGCGCGCAGCCCTGCACGTGCAGGCATGATGGATGGATGCCCGCACATCATAGGCATGCCGTGCGCAAATAATGAATGATCTCAGGCAAACTCGTGGGCGCCGTTTGCCCATCTCAATGCGATAGTAATGAGGGATTTATCAAGATAGAACATCGTTGCACTAAAATCTCTCTTGCAGGGCAGTGCGCTTGGATACAATTCGCGAATTGTCAGCTCAAGAAGCAGCCATGAACATCCTGCCATTTGCTGACTTGCCCCGATCGCTTTGCTGAAGCTAATAACAGGAAATCGATTCAGCCTAAAAATCGCAGTTCAAGTCAGCACTCTTTTAGTTTCTCTCCTATACAGCTTCTTGCTGTAGACAGCAACAAAACCCACAATCACACCAACGGTCAGCCAAATCCAGGGGGATTCCAGCTCATCACTTGAATACAAGACATATTCAAGATTGTCCTTCTGAAAAATGACAGGAATTTGCTCTCCATTTATCAATCTTTCTGCCATCGCTTTGCTCAGAGGCTTTTTTGGCACCAGGGTTTCGCCACTTTTTTCAAGGTATTTCACTGAGGCATAGACGCCACTGATAGGATGGTCACTCAGTTTTTTTGAGGGGTCCTGTATGACCATCATTGCTGGATGTCCCCAAAAATACCATTTCGCCTGAGTGCAAAGATTGATAGTTCCTATAATCAGCATGCATGCCGACATCATATAAAGCCCGACCACGAACGTAAGTCCACGAAGCATCAATTTTCTCTTTGTATTAATTGGTCAAAAGCCCAGAGCGAATAATAGTAGTCCAGCAGTTTCCGTCCGTCAAATCCGAGAGCTGCGAAACACTTCAAGTCCATGCCCGCGCAAATAGCAGTCCATGTTATTTGCAGACCGCTAGTCCTCTACGCACTCAAAGCAGCCAAGGTATTTCAAGAAATAGCCGCTTGCGCTGACAGTTCTGGGCGCGTGGAACTGGTCTGCGTTGGCGATAACGAATACATTGATTTTATCGATACCCTCATCGCTGCATAATTTGACGACGTCATCCAGATACGATGCACTGTAAGAATGACCGTCGATGAATTGCCGTGGCGATTTTGCCTCTTTCCAATCCAGATAGCTTATTTCAGTAAAGTCATAGTCAAAACTGAGCTCTCCCTGCTCCATGGCGAAGCTGTTCATGGGGTCTACACCCACCTCGCGCTCACGGTTTTCTACAAAATAATTTGCGGGCGCGGCATCACTAAATTGCCCTACCCAGATGTGTGATTGATGAACGTGCATTTACTGGCTCCAGTATGACAGGAACGATATTTTCCCAGATAAATGGTTGTGCAGATTATTTCCCAGCAACTATGCAAGACCGAAATTGAAGACTTAAGCCCCGTCAATCGCCATTACGCAAGTCATTGCCGTACAGCCTATTGAATTTATGAACGTCCATACCATTCTTCAATACATTATAAACATAGGCACTAGCGCTCGATTGAAGATCCGGAGCAAGGATATACCCAACGTATGCTATTGCATGAAGAGCTGACTGATTAAAGAGCACTCTCATTTCTTCATGATTGCGCTGGGAGAAGGATAAAAATGAATCGATGCTTGCTCTTTCTTCTTCAGCCAAGCCTCGTTCCAAATTTCGGTCTACTACTCTTTTGTATACGATGTATAGGGGATGCATAACAGGCAAAAAAAATGAGATGGTTCTCACATTAGCACGACTCAAAAACATGAGCCAGCAGTAGAGGACCTCATAGTGAGTGTGACGAACAATTGACTCAATCTCACAATGCAGCCACGATGCTCACTAAGCATGGGGACTTTTACCAGCATGACTAACTGGTCGACATTGCAATAAACTCTGCCCCTACTGGCCCAGAATGCTGAAGTACTAGCAGTTCGCCCTCCCGGTTTTTCAGGCAGTTATATACAGCGTTGAAATTGCCGTTCTCCCAGAGAGTATCAGCGCATTCCGAGCCACAATAGCTGCTGTCTGGAATAAAACAGGCACGGCTGGAAGACAGCGAGCTGGCAAACAGGCTGATGCTTGCGATCATCAGTTGCCTCCATTGATCATCATTGCAAAATCTAGCCCATCGGGTGCTGTCGTTAAAGACGACGGCATCCTGACAAAGTTCTGCGCGCCAGCCGTAGGGGCCATTCAAGCAAAAATACGCTTGCGGTATGTCGTCACCGGCAAAGTTTTTCTTTGGGATGAATTCTGGCATTGTCCAGTTGGCGGTATAAACCTCTTTGAATTTTTCCAGATTCAAGGCCTTGAAACCAGCGTTAACGGGCACTTCATAGTGATCATGCCACAGTTCGCACATGTCTTCGTAGCTCGATTGCAAGGCGGCCAATACCGAAGTATGTGACGGCTCTTTCAGGCCCATATCAACGACTACTTGCAGATCAACTCCCATAGCCTTGCTCCATGCGATATGTGTTTGTGTTACCAGCTTGTACGGTGCGTTTGCAACGGACCGTACAGTGAGACATCTTCCATCGCCATCACATATACAAAGTCTTGTGATGCAAATAATTGCGATAGACGATCTTGAATGCCTCGATATCTCGCTTGTCTGCCTGCAGGAGCAAATCGCGTACTTCGCATTCGTTGTCTTCGATTTTATAGACCCAGAAATCGAGTTTGATTTCTGGATGATCTTGCGAAACGATGGAGACACCCTTGCCACCGCCGAGGAAATTGGAAAACAGATAGACCAGAAATTTACCCTTGAGGATTTTCTTGTCTATCTTTAATTCATCGAGAACGCTGGCCGCTCTTTCTTCTGCGGGGGAGACATCCTGGCGGTGGTCTGCATAGGTATTGAGAAACTGGCGCAAATGTCTGACCTCTGTGGTTTTATAGGTCTGGCCGTATTTGGCAAGCTGCTCTTGATTGAGCACGAGTTCTTTGGGGGCTTCTGTTTGTGCTTGGCTGGCCAGGGGGAGCAGGAACAGGGGTAACAAAAGAATTTTGTGGAGTTGCATGGTCTCTTTCAAAGTCGGTCTAACATTATAAGTCAGGTCGCCGGTGCGCCCCTCCAGCCTGCTCACTATGCGTTTTTTCAGAGCTGGAAAGATCAAACGTCTTTGCTCTGTAGGCATTTCCCATCCAGAACATGGCCATAGACGTAAATCCTGCTGAACCGACATGCGAGAAAAACCAAAACAAAAACAGGGCAATGACTAGCATGGTAGAGGCCGCTGCACAATTGGCGTTGACTGTGCGGTTTGACGGGAAGGACAACCACAGCGCCCATCCTGTCATGATAATGAGCAATGGGCCAGCGACCGCAAAGTCAATGAGCCCACGCACATTGCGGATGAGAAAATCAGGTGCATCCAAGCTCCCCCATAGCCACGGCATACCAAGGAAGGCGATCGACACCAGAGAATAAATCAGGCCATAGTTTTTATCGAAGATCACCTTTAACCCAGGCTCATCCCCGGCACTGCCAGACTGTTTAAACGTACTGCCTCTTAAGGTCTGCAAAAGCATTAAGCCGGCAAACATGATGAGAAAGCCAGGTGTCTGTTTAAACATGGCAAAAGTATTGAGCAGAAAACCTATGGTCAAGAATGAAGCCCCGGCACCGATGATGACTTTTTCTGTCCTGTATTTTGGTATGCTGAGAAAAACGCTCCAGCCAAGTATGGTCAGCAGATAGATAGAAGAATGCAAGAAATTCTGCAATCCACGAAAGTCATACATAAAATAATCAGTCTGAAAAAAATAGAACCAGGCAGGTGGTAGCCAGACAGACAATGTCAGCAGCCATGAGATGAGCAGGACTTGTTTGTGCTTTGATATCTGCATCAGGGTATCTTATTTTCCAGCGCCACATTGTGGAGCGAATGAGCTTGAAAATTCATGCTTGATTTTTGGCATAAGCGCTAAGCGCAGTTTGCTAGCTGAGCTGCTTGTGGCAGCAGTTTATCTTCAAACCCCAGTCTATAAAATATCACGCGCACCTCAGTCGCACGGCCTGTGGATTTGCATTTGGAAAAACCAGGAAAAGGGCCACTACGGCGGGCGATGCTGAGGGCAGCAAGGTCGAGCTCATGGTTGCCTGATGATGTTTCAAGTTTGATGCCCTCTCCTTTTACATAGATGGTGCCATCTTCCTTGATGGGAATCGAGACATAGGCCTGACCCTGGAGTTTTTTGTCTTGTCCGGATGGGAAGTTACTGATGATATAGCTGTCGATTTTCTGGCTCACAGCCTGGTAGTAACTGGCCAGCTCGCTATCAATGGTCGTGGGGGTGACATAGATTTTTTTGACTTTGCGGGAGAAAAAGGCGGCTCTTAATTTATTGTTCTTCTGAATCGACTCAGCATTCATCAATACCTGCCAGAATGGCAGAAATAGCAAACTCACACCAAAAAACTCTGGGGCAGCCTGAAAAAACAACGCCATCGCAAGCAAGGAAGCTGCCGCGCCAGAACTGGTGTTGAATGTGCGTTTTGCAGGGATGGACAACACCACTGCCCAGTAGCCCATGATGCCTAGCAAGGGGCCTGCCACAACGATATCT
Source organism: Undibacterium sp. TC4M20W (assembly GCF_049340245.1). Classification (NCBI taxonomy): domain Bacteria; kingdom Pseudomonadati; phylum Pseudomonadota; class Betaproteobacteria; order Burkholderiales; family Oxalobacteraceae; genus Undibacterium; species Undibacterium sp. TC4M20W. Next base: position 31,563 of record NZ_JBMPPI010000021.1, on the reverse strand, counting down.
TGCAGACTACGCATGCTGCGAAGAAAAAAATCCTGCCCGCTCAAGAGTTTCCAAAGCCAGGGCATGGCGAGCAAGATGACACTTATCCAGGCAGGCAAGGTGCTGTATCCTTTCTGCAAAGGAGCTTTGCTGGCGACCTGATCAGGTTTGGCCGCTATGTTATCCGGCGGTTTAACTTCAGCGCCTGTCACGCTAAACAATAGCGCAAACCCGGCTAGCAATAAAATAAGGCTGCCAGTCATGGACAAACTGGCATAAGTTTGCAACAGCAAGCCCAGTGTCAGAAACGAACTCGCGGCACCAATAATGTTTTTCTCAGTCCTGAACTTGGGTATCGATAAAACGACAGACCAGGCAAGGATGAGCAGCAGGTAATGTACTGAGTCACCAAAGTCCCGCATTCCATAAACGCCGGAAAAAAAGTAAGTTGTCTGGAAAAAATAATGCCTGGTAGGTGGCAACCAGACCAGCAGTGTCAATGCCCAGACTATAAAAAGGGCTTGTTTTTTTTGGGGGGTCATCATCGCGGGATTCTTATTTTCTATCATCAGGTTCATACTCCTCCCTTACTATGATTAACAGGATCATCCCCGAAAACAGGATGACGAAACCGCCTGTATGGTGAAAAATTTCATAATAAATGAGCAAAAAGCCCAGGCTCATCAGAGAACTGCCTGCGCCGATGATATTTTTTCGCGTCCTGGTTTTGGGTATTGAAAGAAGCATAGCCCAACAAAAAATGATCAACAGGAAAGGAGCTGACAACTTGAAATTTTGCAGCCCGCAAAAATTCCCCAGGAAATAATCAGTCTGAAAAAAATAGAACCAGATCGGTGGCAGCCAGACGAATATGGTCAGGCACCAGACAGTGAGCAGAATTAATCTGGTTTTGTTTCGCAGCATGGGAGCCTTTATTAATTAATGCTGGCAATCGCGCCTGCTTATCATTTTACCATTTTAAAAATGAATCAAACAGCTTGCAATGCGCTGTGACGCCACAGAATTTAATGCAGCGCATGTACTGGCAAAGACCAATGCGACATGCACCATCTGCTGTGGATGCATGCTCTCTTTATTCGCAATTTCCGTGACGTAGGGCGCGTTGCAATGTGCCGCATGAGGACGTTAATTTCTTCCGACCTTGATATTTGCCGCACTTTGAGTTGAGGCGCTATAGGTATGCACCGGGGTTTCTGCCCTCTCAGGGAAAGTCATTTTTCCGCGAGTGAGGCTTGCATACGGCGCATTACAATACGCCCTACGTCACGGCTGCGTTCAGGCAGCGAGTACGTAGATGCTGGACAGTTACCGAGGCAGGACAGATATTTTGCAGCACCTGCGCGGCATCCTTTGTTAAAATGGCAGGCTTTTTTTATTGATGGTGATTCGGGGATAGAAAACGCTTCATGCTGCCTTGCTTCGTTGACAGTAGTCAGGCCGCCTCCAGATGATGGAAACTGTCGCCAACAAATCTGGCCGGATGAAGTTTCTGATGGCGCTGAATTGCTGGGCAAGCCCTGCTCATCTCTCATTTTTCAACAGGTGTACATTTGCAAAATAAATTCTTTGGACTGATCTCGATGTCAGTCTTGTTATCGGCCACATTAAGTGGCTGTGCCACACCTTATGGGGACGCAAGAAATCCCATTACCGGATGGACCGGTGGCTATTACGAAAGCAAGGGCCCGGGGGAGTTGATCAAGGTGATTTTTGCTGGCAACAGCATTATTAAAACAGACACAGTCAGCGTCTATCTCTTGTACCGCTGTGCTGAAATTGCCCAGCGTGAAGGCAAACCTTATTTTGCGTTTTACCAGAATCTGCCTGACGCCGTGATGGATAAAAAGAGCAACAGCAAAGCAGCCTCGACGGTAGGCAGAAAGCCAACGGACTATGCCTATATTCTGCTGTCGCAGGAGGACAAGCCAGGCTATTTGTCAGCCAGTGCAGTGATGAGCAGTCTTGCAATACATGTCAAACCGGAGGGCGGGAAATGAAAACGACAGCAATCATCCTGCTAGGCCTGATGACAGCAATTTCTGGCTGCGCGACAGACTATTCCATGAAAACAGGTGCGCCAACGGCCCGCCTGAATTTATCCACATCGCAATTCAAGACAGTATGCGCTGAAGGCAAGCTGTTTAATCTGAGAACAGATGCCAATAATATAGCCCTGGTCGAAGCGGGCAAGCGTATTACTGTGCGGGGTGGTTTTTATAATTATGTGTATGGGGGCGTATCAACGTCGTGCACGGCAAGCTCCAGTTTTGTTCCGCAAGAAAACCGTGAATATTTTCTGGATTTTCAGGTTGAGTCTGAGCACTGCTCGTCCCTCATTTATCAAGTGACGAACAAAGGACCTACTGGCCTGGCGTGGGAATCAAGTTTGCAGCCATCGAGAGAGTGTCGCGCGAAATAGGCAACGTCTGCGTCACGAAGCAGAGTATATCCACAGCGATCAAGTGCAAGTAGCAATTGCCGTGACGTAGGGCGGATTGTAATCCGCCGCATGAGAATACCAATTTCTGCAAGCCTTGATATTTACCGTGCTCTGAGTTGACGTTTTATAGGTAAGCTTGGGCTTGCTACCCTCTGAGGGAAAATCATTTTTCCGGGAGTGATGCTTGCATGCCGCGCATTGCAATGCGCCCTACTTTACGGCTGCGTTTTGGCAGTCGGTATTGTTGTTCTGGTGTGTTCTCTATTTTTTCAGGTGTCTGATGTCCGGTGCGCATGGCGCACCATACTGGCCTGGCATCTCTTCAATCTTTTTCCACATACACTTCCCGCGCCATCGTGACGACGTCATCGACGCTGAGTTCACTGAAGCTGCCTGCATGCAGATGCGGTATCGCGGCTCTCTCCAGCACGACGCGGGCGCTGGATTTGAGGCGGGCGAACAACAGGTGTTTTTTCTGCAGATGCAAGGCGGCGCAAAAGTCGGTGATGGCTTCTATGCTGGTGCTGTCGAGGTCAGGTGATTCTTCGAGACTGATGACGACGACTTTGGCATCACTGGCGGCGATGTATTGCCTGGCTTGCGTCAGCGCGCGTTCAGCATTGGCAAAGAAAAGGCCGGTTTCTGGCCGCAAGATCAATACACCGGGTATGACCTTGGCCTCAGGATAGTTGACGAGGTTGACAAAATCATGGCCGCCATTCAAGCGGCCCAGCACAGACACACTGGATTCTGCCAGCCTGCGCAATAACATCAGCAAACTGATGCCAATGGCGACCAGCAAACCATCCAGCACACCCAGCATGAGTACGGCAACCACGGCAGCCAGTGCCACAAACCTGTCGCGGTGCAGGCTGAAATACGGGTAAAACATGGATGGCCGCAGCGAATGGCTGACGGCATGAATGACAATGGCTGCCAGCACGGGCGATGGTGTCAATGCGATTACGGGCAACAGCGTCAGCACGATGACGAACAAGGCCGCCGCCGCTGACCAGCCCGCCACTTTGCTGCGCGCACCATTGCTCTCATTGGCAGCAGTGGCAGAAAAGCCTGCTCCCACCGGCATGCCCTGGAACAGGCCGGACAGCAGATTGGCCGCACCCAGCGCCAGCAAGTCACGGTTGGGGGCGATGATATCGCTATGGCGTATCGCAAAATTGCGGATGGAGCTATACGATTCAGCATACAGTATCATCAACATGGCGATACTCAACTCACCAATGCGCAACCACTGTACATAAGTGATATCAGGCAGACTGGGCACTTGCAATTGCAAATTTATCTGCCCCACCAGCTCTACTCCATGTTGCGAAAGACCCAGCCATTGCCCGGCCAGTATGCCCAGCACAATCACGATCAGGCCACCTGGCAGAGAGGGAACGCGGGCCAGCGCAAACAAAAGCAGTAGCGCCACGACACCCACGGCCAGCGACAGCCAGTTCCAGCTTTGCAGTTGACTCAGCAAGCTATAGATAAAGCGCGGCATGTCAGTGTAATGCACATGCGCACCCACGACATGGGCAAACTGCTTGATGATGATGACGGCAGACAGGCCAAAGGCAAAACCACGCAGCACAGGTCGTGCAATAAAATCAGAAATACTGCCCAGCCTGGCCACGCCCGCGAGCATGAAAAATACACCTGTCATGATGACGATGCCCATAGCCACCAGCATGCGCAAACCCGTATCACCATTGGCCATGGCCGCCGACGCCGAGGCCAGCACCGCCGCCGATGAAGAAGTGGCCGCAACGATGGCAAAACGGCTGCTGCCCATCAGACCATAACAGACCAGCCCGGCAAACACGGCAACGATGCCTGCCTGTGGCGGCAGGTTCGCGATGCTGGAATAGGCAACTGCTTCTGGCAGCAGCAGGCCAGCCAGCGATAAACCGGCGATGATGTCAGACCAGGCCCAGGTTTTGTTCATGTGCTTTGAATGTGTTTGGGTGCGTGCGTTTCTTTTGGCGATCTCATATAGATAAATGATTTATCTCTTATTGATCCAATGCGCAGTCAGTAATGTACGGTCAGTATAAGCGGTGTGAATATGGATGGGGGAAATGTCGTGTTGAAGCAGCTTCTTTAAAGAGATCAAAGAGATGCATCATGACGCAACCCAAAGTCACGCAGCAGGATATGAGATGCACAACTTGCCATGCGTAATGTGCCATACGCATGGATGACAAACCCCTCTCATCATCGCATGACTCAAGCCCGGCGTTTTTGCGCCTTGCCAAGGGCAGACCCAGTGGCATCATCTATATCCATAGCCTTGTCGGCTGCGAGCTCATAGGCTTTCTGGTCTATTGTCTGCCTGTAGGTATTCAACAAGGCACCTCCAATCACCATCACGATTACACCGCCAGTATGCTGGAACATTTCATAGTATTGCATGAGCAAGCCCATGGTAAAAAGTGAGCCGCCTGCACTGAGGACCATGCCCCAGGTTCTGGTCTTTGGCAGAGTAAGCAAAACAGCATAGACCAGTATGATCAATAAAATGGGCGCAGAAACTGCAAAATTTTGCAGGCCGCGCATATTCTTGAAAAAGAAATCTGTCTGAAAAACATAATGCCAGACTGGTGGCAGCCACGTCACGATAGTCAGAGACCAGATGGCGGTTAGCGTATCTTTGCTTTTGGGTATCTGCATTACAGGATTCTTTAATTTCAATTGATGATATGGATAGCTAAAGCTCCTGACTACGCCCAGCATCCTCCCGCTCTATCCCGACCAACTTCAAAGCCAGCACGGCAAGGCCAAGCACGATGCCGACAATGATGCCTGTGATCTTGCCTGAATAAGGCAGCAGGAAGATGACGATACAAGATCCGACGATCATCTTCCTGAAAATCGCTGTGTTGCCCACGGAATGTTTGCTCATATCAATCGCGTCCAAGTGAGCTTGATTGTCATTGCGCTGCTGGATTACAAGCCTGCCAGGTGGTTTGTAAATTATATTCAATTCTAATTTGACAATATTGCTAAAGGCATGCTTTCAAGCAGCACCTTTCAACAAACCTCGTGCATAGGCAAAGTCACGTACTTTATCGACACTGATACGCTTGACAGCGAACTCCCCAACACCTGATTTCCAGCGGAGTTTGCTGCCATCTTTCATTTCAAAAAGCAGACTGTGTCTGCGCGAACCCCATGTCCAGCGCACACCATAGCCAAGGGCTAAGGCCAGTAAACCTACGTGAACGGTAGTATTTGACGCCACACCGTAATTGCCGAGCATATAGAAAATAAATAGTATCAAGGACACCAGCAAGATACCTGAGACCAACTTGAGCAAGTGCCAGTCTCGCTTATAGGTCACACGTGTGCAGTCGCTGAGCTGGTAAGGTACCAATTCATAAGTACCCTTGATAGGGGCTAGCTTCACGATGGATATTTGCTTGCTTGAAAGCCATGCTACCTGGCCATGTCGTTTTGCATATTCCTGTGCTGTCAGTAATGAGGCAATGTATTCGTCCTGTCCGGCTTGCATATTTTTTTATCAGGTCATTAAAGTAAGGATGATGCTTGCGAAAACATCATTTGGCAATAAGCCATATAGCGAGTAGCGTATCTTTGCTTTTGGGTATCTGCATTGCAGGATTCTTTAATTTAAATTGATGGCATGGATAGCTAAAGCTCCTGACTACGCCCAGCATCCTCCCGCTCTATCCCGACCAACTTCAAAGCCAGCACGGCAAGACCAAGCACGATGCCCACAATGATATCCGCTATCTTGCCTGAATAAGGCAGCAGGAAGATGCTGTAAAAGATGCAGGCGAGAATGATGGGAATGCATATCCCCACGATCATCGTCCTGATGATCGCCATATTGCCTGCGGGAGGTTTGTTCATGTCAATCACGCCTTGCTAAGACCTGGATTGTGCTACATGCCTGCATTCTCTATTTTACTTCGCATTAGCAAAAAGTATTTTGTACTTCACAATTTATATTTCCTATCAGCAATAAGATTGCGTAATGCACAGCCTATAGCCAGGCAGCGCATTGCATCTGGCTTTTACAATCGTTTTCAGTCGCTCACAACAGGCTCTCGCCGCTCTGGCATGCACAAACTGTGTGTATGGATCACACAAAAATCAATGCGAATTGCAACATAACGTTACATAACAAAATATCTTGCCTGAAAATCGGCTAACTTCGGCTTTTTTCTTTTCCAAAGACAACACAATTTCTCCATGGAAATTATACGAAATTGTCATTTTCTGTCAACTCCAGACAAAATGATGACAAATAGACGACAAAATTAAGTTTGCTAATATATTCCCATATCTGATACATTGGGTTACATTAACCTGCAGTATGAAACAAATGGTGCGATTGTGAATATATTGAACTGGCGTGAACTATGGACTGCAGGCAGGGTACTGGAGCCCATTGATACAAAGAAGTTACATGAGTCCGGCAGTTTGATGGACAGCCTGCGCTGGGCACTGCATGTGCGCCTGGCAGATGACAACAGCAGCTTCAAGAGCAAATTCCTGTTCCTGTTGCGCAGCAGTTTGCGCCCGCAGGTGAGCTTGCGCTGGTTCCATTTCTTGCACCAGACCTATTTGCAAAAGGCCACGCCTGGCGATATCGCCTTGCTGGACGCGATACACCGCCCTTTCTTTGACCGCCAGATTTGCTGCGTGTCGCGCCTGCGTTTGTTGCGCAATCATTTTCATTTATCTGCCCAATTGTTTGGCCGGCACCGCGCCCAGGACATGTTGACGGGCAATGACTTTACCTTGGCCACACTGCAAGGCAAGAACCAGGAAATCTATCGCATCAGCCTGTTCCGCAGTTGCGCCTTTAAACGTGAAGGCGGCTTGAGCCTGGGCCTGTTCCAGGGCAGCCAGTTGCTGCAATGCCTGAGTTTTTCTTTTGACCGCAAGGACCACCAGTTGATCATAAGAGTGGGCGGCCTGCAGTCATGCAAGCAGAATGCACGTGAGACCATGCGCGCCTGCACCAAGAGCCTGTTTGGCATACAGCCGCGCCTGTTGCTGATTGAAGCCTTGCGCAGCCTGGCACGTGAACTGCACTGCGCGGGCATAGAATGCATCGCCAAGAAAAACCATATTTACCAGTCCTGGCGTTACCGCTTCAGCAAAACCATCAAGGCAGAATACGACAGCCTGTGGCAAGCAGCCGGTGCCTGCGCACAAGCCAATGGCAATTACCTGCTGCCACTGGCGAGCGAGGATGTACCGCTGTCAGAACGCCCATCCAACAAGCGCAGCGAATACCGCGCGCGCGATGGTCTGACCACGAGTATGCGCGAAGGGATCAGGCGCAGCCTGGTGGTGGCCTGAGCCAGACTTGTGCGGCTTATACAAGGCAAGTACATCTTGCTTTTTCAAGCCTACACTCATCCTTCACAGAAGCGGCTCCGCCCGCGATTGGCCGTTATGGCGCACCTGTTCGCGGCTAAAGCCGCTCCTACGCTTGCAATTGCCGTGACGTAGGGCGCATTGCAATGCGACGCATGCAATCTTCACCTCCAAAGCAAATCACCTTTGCCGTGTGCGGCGTGCACATGCGGCGCAATATATCGCGCCCTGCACCACGGCCAGCTTCAGAGAGCTGCAGGCCTCAGTTGCATAACAAATACAATCAAAAAATCTATTTTTCTTCTTGCTTCTGATAGAAGTACCTAAAACAGGTATTAAAGTACCTATTTTAGGTATATTCATACCTATAACAGGTACAAATACACCTAAAACAGGTATTATCTGGATTTCCTACTATTATTTGACGTCACGACCAAGAGAACGACATGGGGCTTGCAGATTTTCTATTTTCGCCAACACAGCAAAAAATTCTTGGGCCGCTCCTGATGAGCCCCGACAGGTCATATCGCGTGCTCGAATTACTTAGAATGGCTGGGCCAGGCAGGGGCGGGGCCCAGGTTCAATTGAGCAAACTGCTAAAAGCTGGCGTATTACTTGAAAAGTGGTCAGGCAATCAAAAGCATATACAGATTAATACCCACTTCCCATTTTATTCTGAGCTTCGCAGTATTTGCCTCAAATCATTTGGGCTGATTGAGAAATTCAGGCAAATTTTATCTGATAGAAAAGGACAAATAAAACGCGCTTTTATATTTGGTTCTATTGCGAGCGGAAAAGACACTGCGACAAGTGATATTGACCTTATGGTAATTGGTGAAGTTGGTTATCTGGATCTCTTGGACCTGATTGTGGCCGCAGAAATCGAACTTGGTCGCACAATCCATATCAATTTCCACTCAGAGGAAGAGTGGGAAAAGAAACAAAAAATGGATAGTGTTATATTGGACATTCTACAAAAACCCATACTGGAGATATTTCCAAATGACGCGGCCTGAGGAATATGAAAACCTGATCAAAACCGGGCATTTTAAAGATCATGAAGGCAAGCTCACCAATATCATTCAATATCTTGAAGTAGCCACGCAACTATCTCAAGATGCAAAACATCTGAGCTTTGCGACTTCAAAATACACTCTCGCCTACGATGGCTTTTTCCAGATAGTGCAAGCTGTACTTGAGTTCTACAATGTCAGGAGCACTGATAAACAGGGACACAGAATTATTGCCATACAAAGAGTCTGCGCAGATCTGGGAATTCGCCCGGGAGGATTCAAGTTAATTTCCATTGCCCACGACAGACGTAATCAGGCCACTTACGGTGATCCATTTCCCCCAATTTCACAGGAAGAAGCGAGTGCGATGTTGCACATATTGGATGAGACAATTCCAAAAGCAAAAGCACTTTTAAAAATCCCCTGAAAATATAATGAGCGGGAACACAGATTGCACTTAAATGCGTCGCATGAAATCATCACTTGTCAAAACAAGTCAGCTTGCAGCGATCAGATGTACTTAGACTAGCCATAATCAGGTGCACTCCCCTACCACCCATCCCCCGAAACACGCCACCAGCACAAATTGGAGATATTGATGAGCAATGCATCAATGGAAAATTCTGGCCTCACCGACAGCGAAACAGTCGATCTGCGTGCGCAGACCCTTTACCACGGCACCAGGGCTGACCTGCAGGTGGGCGATCTCATCAAGCCGGGTTACCGTTCGAACTATGGCAAGCGCAAAATGGCGACTTATGTGTATCTGAGCGCGACCCTGGACGCAGCCACCTGGGGTGCCGAGCTGGCAGCCGGTGACGGCCCGGGCCGGATTTATATTGTGGAAGCGATGGGCGAGATCTTCGATGACCCGAATCTGACTGACAAGAAGTTCCCTGGCAATCCGACAAAATCATACCGCAGCCGCGAAGCATTGAAAGTCGTTGGCGAAGTCATGGACTGGCAAGGGCACCCGCCAGAAGTGCTCCAGACCATGAAAAATCATATAGAGCAACTGCGGCTGCAGGGGATAGAGGCGATTGATGATTGATGACTAACTCATCTACCTGCTCCTGGCTTTTGAGTCCGTTCAAGGGTGCCAACATTGACACGCTAAGCTGCCATATTACGTTGCCATAGTTAGCCGCCAATACGTTGCAATAATGATACTATTGTGTGTATATGTCATGCTTTCTTACCCGGTTCAACCTGTCAGCAAAGTAGAAACTGTTTATGGACAAGTGCTACAAACCACTGTCTCCAGCAGAAGAATTACAGGGTCGGCGGACATTGGTAGAAGAGCTGACGGCGGAATCTGCCATGCCGGTTCCGGCTGTCATCAGGAAAATACGTGTGAGCGTGGGCACAGTACAAAAACCGCTGCTGCACCAATAAACCACATTCTTGTATTGTTATGCTGTAATTATCACAAGAAAATCGGGTAAACTTAGTCAGACCAATCCCAGCCCGCTTTACGCTGCCCACAACCGGAGAACATGCTTGATGACAGCCCAGCAGCATCCCATGTCTGCCGCCAGGGTATTGCTCCCGGCCTGCCTGTGGTTCTTTGTGCTGGCGGTGGCGGGCATGTGGCTCACGCGGGGCGAGAACCAGGTGTCGATCCTGTGGTTTGCCAATGCACTGGCAGTGGCTTATATGCACGGACAGGGGCGTACCCGGCAATTGCAGATAGTGGTGCTGACCATGGTGGCCAGCCTGGCAGCCAATCTGCTGACGGGCAATAACCCGGCGGTAGCTACCCTGTTCACCCTTGCCAATGCGGTAGAGGTCGTGCTGGTCAGCTATACCATACGGCATGCGGGGCTGGCCCAGGGTTTTGAGCATTCAAGCAGCGACATGCTGAAGCTGATCTTGCTGGGCTTTTTATTACCCTGCGCCTGCAGTGCCACGCTGGCAGCAGCGCTGGCAGCCTGGGTCGGTCTGGGTGAATTTGAACTGATCTTCACAGGCTGGTATGTATCGGCCTCGCTGGGCCTGATCCTGATTTACCCGCTGGTGCGCAGGATGCGGCTGGAAGCCGCACCCGCCTGGGCTAGCCGCATCAACTGGGAACGCTTTGCCCGTTATGCCCTGCCGATACTGGTGCTGGTGGTGGTCACGCTGCTGTATCTGCCGCTACCCTTCCTGTACATCCTGGTGGCGCTGACCTTTGCTACCCACAGGCTCAATTTTGATGAATCACATTTGCTGACGGTACTGGCCATCACCTGTCTGGGCCTGATGCTGAGCCTGGGCCATGTGCTGCCCCTCGGTGGCGTGGCGCGCTGGCAGTTACTGTTTGTCTATCTGCCCATCCTGATTACCTCGGTACCACCGATGCTGATGGCGGCTGCGCGCAATGAAAACCAGCTCAAGGAAGCCGAGCGGCAACGGTTTTCTGAAGAACTGCAAAAGAGCAAGCAGTCGCTGCAATCCACCATAGACCACATGCCGGCGATGATAGGTTACTGGGATCAGGAACTGCGCAATCATTTTGCCAATGCCGCCTACCACAAATGGTTTGGCCTGACGCCTGAGCAGATACGCGGCATGCATATGCGCGATGTGGTCGGGCCAGAAATATATGAACAAAACTCAACCCATATGCAGGCCGCGCTACAGGGTGAACCCAGGATATTCGAGCGCTCCATCGTTGATGCCGAGGGCCATTTGCGTTATGCCCTGGCTTATTACACGCCGCATGTCGTGGCCAGCCAGGTACAGGGTTTCTATGCCTTTGCCACCGATATCACACTACTCAAGCAGGCGCAGTTACAAGAAAATCGGGCGCAGGCCAAGCTTGCCAGCGTGATTGAGGCTGCCAGCGAGTTTGCCATCATCGCTACCGACATGCATGGCACCATCACCCTGTTCAGCAAGGGGGCAGAACGCATGCTGGGTTATCAGGCGCAAGAGCTGGTCGATCAGAAAACGCCTGCCATCTATCACTTGCCGGAAGAAGTCGTCATCCGCAGTGCAGAGCTGAGTGCCGAGCTGGGCTACCCGGTAGAGGGCTTTGAAGTGTTTGTCGCCAAGGCCAGGCGTGGTCTGGCGCAAAGCCAGCAATGGATCTATGTCAGCAAGCAGGGCCAGCATATCCCGGTCAACCTGGTGATCAACAGCATTTATGATGAACACCGTCAAAACATAGGCTTTTTGGGTATTGCCACTGACATCAGCCGCCAGAAACAACTGGAAACCTCGATGATCAGCGCGCGCGACCAGGCCGAGATGGCCAGCCGCACAAAGTCAGAATTCCTCGCCAATATGAGCCATGAAATCCGCACACCGATGAATGCGGTGCTGGGCATGAGTTATCTGCTGGGCAAGACAGACCTGAGTTCTACCCAACGCCATTACCTGGAGATGATACGTTCGTCCGGCCAGTCGCTGCTGGGCATACTGAATGACATTCTCGATATCTCCAAAATAGAAGCAGGCCGCATAGAATTGTCGCCTACCCGCTTTTATCTGAAGGATGTGCTGAGTGCACTGGCCAATATGATGTCAGTCAATGTCGGTGAAAAGCAGCTGGAATTATCGATGGGCATAGACACTGACGTGCCCAAGGAACTGATTGGTGATGCGCTACGCCTGCAACAGGTGCTCATCAACATCATCGGCAATGCCATCAAGTTTACCGCCAATGGTGAAGTCTCTCTGCTGGTGCAACAGGCTGAGCCGGTGCCGGGCAGTGAGCAGGATACAGACAATTTGCTGATACAGTTCATCATCCGTGACACTGGCATAGGCATGTCGGCAGAGCAGATCAGCCGCCTGTTCAATGCCTTTGAGCAGGCCGATGCCTCGACCTCGCGCCGCTTTGGCGGCACTGGACTGGGCCTGGCAATCTCTAAGCGCTTTGTCGATCTGATGGGTGGCGATATCCGCGTCAATAGCCAGGAAGGTTCAGGCACAGAATTCATCGTCAGCGTGCCCATGCAAACGGCCCCGGCGCTCGAAGACAACAGTGAAGAGAGCGCCAGCACTGCCTCGGGCAGCAACCAGGCCAGGAAAATCCTGGTCGTTGATGACAATGCCACCAGCCGCAGCTATATCGCCAAGACCATAGAAGCCTGGGGCTGGCATGCCGACACTGCCAGCACCGGTGAGCAAGCCCTGCAAAAAGTGCGCGAACACTTGGCCGACCAACCTGCGGCAGAAGATGAATACTGCGCCATCCTGATAGACTGGCACATGCCGGGCCAGGATGGCTTGAGCACCCTGGCTGCCATCAAGGATATGCAGGCCAGCCAGCGTATCCCCCTGATTTTGATGAGCAGCGCCTATGACCGTAGCGCCCTGCAGATGGAAGGCAAACCAGGCGCGCCCGATGCCGTGCTGCTCAAGCCAGTGACCGGCTCCAGCCTGTATGATGTGCTGCAAGAGACCAGCCTGCACCTGCACCATGGTGCCCCGGCGCTGTCTGCTACACTGGCTGCAGCAAACCCGCATAATGAACAAACCATGAACAATAGCAGCACACCCGCCAGGACAGGCACAGGCAGCTTCAGCGGCAAACACATACTGCTGGTGGAAGACAATTATTTTAACCAGATCGTCGCCACCAAGATACTCGAACAAACCGGGGCCCGCATCAAAGTTGCCAACAATGGCAGTGAAGCGGTAGAAATCTTCAAGATCGCAGAAGAGCAGTTTGACCTCGTCCTCATGGACGTGCAAATGCCCATCATGGATGGCTGGACTGCCACCGAAATCCTGCGCAAGGAACTGGCCCTGCCCATCCCCATCCTGGCCATGACCGCCGGTGTCATGACGGCAGAGCGCGAACATTGCCTGGCCGCTGGCATGAATGACGTCATCTCCAAGCCCATAGACATAGACCAGATGCTGAGCGTGCTGGCGCGTTACCTGTCGGCAGAACAGCCAGCACTGGCTGGCGGCGCAACGGCTGCCCCACCCTCAGTCACACTTGCCAATACGGCAGCGGCCAGCTCAGTGCCCGCGACAACAGAACCACGGCCAGAGCCTGGGCCAGCCCGCCTGCCCGGCCAGGCGGCAACACCAGCTGCCAGCGGCGTCTTTGATCCCGCCAAGATCATGGCACTGGCCAAGGGCAACCCTGCCCTCGTCAAAACCCTGGCAGGCGTGATACAGAACATGATCAACCACGCCAGGCAGGATTTTGACCAAGCCGTCAGCCACTGGCAGCAAGGCGACGCGCAGCAGGCCGCCCGTACCCTGCATACCATGCGCGGCAGTATAGGTACGCTTGGTGCCAGGGATTTTGCCGCCGCCGCACTGACACTGGAAAACGCCATTAACCAGCAAAACCTGCAAGACCAGCAACGCGTCCCCGGCCTGATCAGCCATGCCGACCAGCAACTCAGCCTGACGATTTCCAGCGTGCAGGCATGGCTCAATGAACAAATGGCAGACAAAACTGAAGCTGACGATGGTGCCAGCCCGATCAAGCCTGGCGAATTGCAGGATTTAAAAAACCTGCTCCAGACCCAGAACATGCGTGCCAGCACCCGTTACCAGGAACTGCAAGCCAGCCTGCAACAACACCTGTCCGGCGAGCGCCGCCAGGCCATGCAGGCCGCCATGCTGGACCTGGACTTTGCCACCGCCCTCAGGCTGCTCGATGAGATAAGGGTGTGAATTTTGCAATATGGCAAATTTTTTTTGCGTTCGCCAGCACAAATGCTATGCTGACGAGATATTCAAGTAGCCATAAACTCCTGCAATACGTATAGACATGCCCCTGACAAAAACTCTGGACAACCTGACAGAAAAACTTGAGTTCGCAGCATACCGGCCGCGCATACTCATCGTCGATGACCAGGTCATCAATATCCAGGCATTGCACCAGATTTTTGCCAGCGACCATGAAGTCTTCATGGCCACCAGCGGCCAGAGCGCCCTCGATTTTTGCAGAAAAACCCCGCCCGACCTGATCCTGCTCGACGTCATCATGCCCGGCATGGACGGCCTCGAAGTCTGCGCCCAGCTCAAGCAGGAAGAACTCACTGCCGACATCCCCGTGCTGTTTGTCACTGCCCAGAATGATGCCAACGAAGAATCACGCGCCCTCATGGCCGGTGGCATGGATTTCATCAGCAAACCCGTTAACCCTGACGTCGTACGCGCCCGTGTGCATACCCATGTCACCCTCAAGCTGCAGCGTGACCTGCTCAAAAAACTGGTGTTCACCGACCCGCTGACAGGCCTCGCCAACCGCCGCAATTTTGACCAGGCCATCGCCAGGGAATGGCGGCATTGCCAGCGCAACGGCAAATCCCTGGCCGTGCTGATGATAGACATAGACTGCTTCAAGCAATACAACGACACCTATGGTCACCAGCAGGGTGACACTTGCCTGCAAGCCGTGGCTGCCTGCCTGCAGGCGGGCTTTCGCCGCCCGCATGATATTGTCGCCCGTTACGGCGGCGAAGAATTCATCTGCCTCATGCCTGAATGCGAACTGCAGAGCGCCATCAGCAAGGCCGCCTCCGTGCTGCGCACCATCACCGACCAGGCCATCCCGCACAGCTCGACCAAAGTCAGTGACAGCGACATCGTCACCCTCAGCATAGGCGTGGCCGCCACCGTCCCCGGCAACCAGCTCAGCATTGATGAGCTCATCGCCAAGGCCGACCAGAAATTGTATGAAGCCAAACAGGCGGGGCGTAACCGGGTGGGGGCTTAGGCTGGGTTTGTAGGGTGCGGCAAACACACAGAGCATCCAACAAGTATGAAAACGCCTTTTCAAAATGATGTAGGGCGCATTGTAATGCGCCGTATGTGATCCTCACAGTCCATAAAAATATTTTTCCCGTGTACGATCTACCCATAAGGCAATCCGCCTGATAATGTCATGCCAAGCCAACATTTACAATTTTTAAGCCATGCAATTCTTACGTATCGTTGTCGCAAACATCGCAACACTATTCCTGCTGCTTGGCTGCGAAAAAAATATCGATATGAATTTTGATCCGCCTGATATCAAACCGAGAGTCGATGTGACGTTGCCAGATGCGGATGCAGACTTACCCAATATTTTTTCCAGGCTTGATATTCAATTTTCCAAAAACAAAATCCAGGTCATGCCGCCACTTGATGATCAGGAAATTGATACTTTGGAACAGCAACTGCCTTGCAAGCTCCCCCCGATTTTGAGAGCAATGTATCGCTGGCACAATGGCATCGTGGATTTCACACCCACATATGAATTTCAAGCTTTAGACAAGGTCATAGAGGAATACAAATTCTTCAAACGTTTTAACAAAGAGAACGGCTTGAAAGAGGGCGAAGGCTGGCCTGCACACTTTTTGCCGATTTTGCAGTTTAACGGGAAAATGTACGTAGCCCTGGATTGCAAGGATCAGGACCACACGCCTCTGTTCTCTTATTTCATTGAAGACGGCACGCCGCAAGCCATGTACCGTGGCCCAGGTCATCTGCTACAAGTAATACTAGGTTCTTACGAAACTGGAGCATATAAGCGCGAATTTGATCTTATGGATAGAGACCCGATTGCAGAAGACAAGGTATTTCGCCAGTATGCCTTTGCAAGTGAACTGAAAACCATGGAACGCAATTGGGTGGTGCTGGAAAAATCCCTGACAACTACCCAAGGAGACAATTTCAATTCGGTGACAGGCTATCTATTTGAAGTACCTGACGAACGCGGGATTCCTATCCTGGTAGATCAACTTCGCGATGCAGATGCAGAAAAAATCGTGCACATCTGTCTCGCTCTTGGTGGATTGAAGTCAGAAATAGCGAGGCCAGCGTTGTATGACTTACTTAAACACAAATCATCAAGAGCACGCAATTTTGCAGCCAGCGCCTTATCAGAACTGAGGGGCCCGCAAAGCCAGGCTGAAACTGACACCCTGCTGAGTTTGCTGGAAGACAGTGACAAAATGGTACAGCTCAGCGCTATCGAGGCATTGAAACATGCCAAATCCTATCGTGCCATCGATACACTGATTGATAAACTACGCCGCAGCAAGCCAGGAATGCAGGTCTATATCATTAGGACATTAGCCGACATAGGCGACAGGCGCGCCCGGCCTGCATTAAAAGAACTACAGTCCAGTTTCCCTGCGCAACTCGATAGCAAACGATACGCCAGCGCCCGTGGCGATGACCCCTCACCTGCGGATTTCAAATCAAGCGTCGATGAGGCGATCAGGCGATTCGGGCAATAGTGATTTTATAGCCGAAGTTTTTGCCGGCCATGTTTCATCCGGCAAAGAATGGGGATCAAAGCTGCGCAGGCCAGTTGATCCGTTGGTCCATGCAAGCCAGGCACCTGCTCCCACATGCCGCACATTGCAATGCGCCTCACGTTACGGCTGCATCCCGGCGATGTTTGCCGCCAGGATATGCGCAAAAGCTGACCTGCGGGGTGCGCCATGCGCACCGATATCACGACGAAAAAAACGCGCCATATCTCACCATGGCGCGTTTTTCTTTACTACTGAACTACTCTTAATTTACTACCTAATTTACTGCTCAAGCTACTACCTGATCTACTACCAAATTTACAGCTCACGCCGCAAACTTATTTCACTGCTGGAGTTGCTGTCTTGCCTGTACCTGCCGTTGCCACTTTGCCTGCATCGGTTTTCACTTCTGCCTTGATTTCTGTTTTTGCTTCAGCTTTTACGTCTGGTTTGACTTCTGTTTTCACTTCAGTCTTTGCCTTCACATGTTTTTCATGCTTGGCGTGCTTTTCATGTTTCTCTGCAGTTTTTTCTACTGCTGCAGTTTTAGTCTCAACCGCTGGTGTTACCGCCGCAGTGGTAGTTGTCACTGCGCTTGTTACTGCCTTGCCAGTTGGAGCAGGTGTCGTTACGGCTGGTGTTGCGGCAGTCGTAGTCACTGCTACAGGTGCTGCGCTTGTTTTTGCTGCAGTAGTTGCCGGTGTCTGTGCAAATGCGCTACCCATCAAAACGGTAGAAGCGATCAGGGCGGTAATGAGTTTATTCATGGTAATAGTCCTTAATATGTCTGTGAGCGGTTTGTTTTTTACTTGATTCACCGGCAGCGTCTGGCTGCCGGTATGCGTTCTACAACTGCTGGTTAAAACTTATTTCGATGCTGCGCTGGCTGCGGCAGATGCGCCTGCTGCTTTTGCTTCTTTCTTGGTGTGCTTGGTATGTTTCGCAGCTTTTTCACCTGTGTGCATTACTGGTTTGGCTTCAGGAGCAGATGCTGCCGGTGCCGCAGAAGCACTGGCTGAGGCAGAAGCGGCTACTACTTTAACTGCTGGTGCAGACTTGGCTACGCTCGCTGCTGCAGCGGCTGTTGCTGGCTTAGAAGCAGCAGTAGCAGATGCAGAAGCTGGCGTTTGTGCAAAGGCGCTACCCATAACAACTGTGGAAGCGATGATGGCGGTGATCAGTTTGTTCATGATATTTCCCTCTTTATGTTTGGGTTGCTTGCTAAGTTTGTGTTTCGTTTTTGCGTTTCGTAGTCACGCTACGTAAGCCAAAAACGCCGCCCGGATACATTGCGTTGACGCAAAAAACCACAGGACGTGGGGCTTAGTGTTGTTGTTCTAAACGGCATGTCACCTGTCAACCGAATGCCAGGCTCATGCGTTACGCGCGTAGGAACAATAAAAAACGACGCCTGCAAACTGCATGGCGTCGTTTTTTGTAGGGTGCGTCTTGACGCACCATCTCTTCAATGATCAGGAAAACGTAGGAAGACGGTGCGTCAAGACGCACCCTACTGGTTTGCTATCAACTGCAGGAACGCCTTAACCTGATATGTGTGTTTGACGTCCTGTAGGGTGCGCCGTGCGCACCGGGTTTTTGAACTGGATGGGTGCAAAATATTGGACAGGAAACGGTGCGCACGGCGCACCCTACTGGCCTGAAATTTTATCGCACGCTCACAAAAAATTCTTGACCTTGCGCACTCCGCGCCTGCCCCATCGGCGGGCTGCTCTTTGCGACTGGCTGACGCGGTCAAGCTGCACGCAGCGCAGGTGTGAACTGATGCTCTGGTCTATGTTCCACAAGGCCTGGGTGATAAGCAAATCCATTTCTGTGGTGAATTTGCCTGCTACGGGTGCCGTAGTGCTCGCACGCGATGTATCTGCCATGCTGATGCGCCAGGCGTCTTCCAGCGTGATGCCGCCTGCAGGTTTGGCGAGGTTCCAGTGCAGGCTGTTTTCTGCTGCAGAGATCAAGCCTTCATCCTGAAGGCGCAGGCAGATTTTACGGATGGCATATTTGCTCATGCCACAGTGCTTTGCCAGTTGATCCAGCCTTACCTCTGCCGGAGCCGCGGCGACAAAATGTTCGAGCACTCTGGCCAATTTGCGGAACATGCCGTATTGGGATGCGGGTAAAAATTGTGCTGTGCTCAAACTCATGGCTAGATCTTTCTTGATGCTCTCTTTGATACTTTTCAAGCATGGCACATACAGACAGCGCAGGTGCCATGCATATTCACAAAACGATCAATGTGTTACCGCGATCAGTTCGCGCTTACCACCCTTATAGGTATATAAAGTCAGAGTGCCATCACGGATATCACCACGCGCATCAAATGCGATTTCACCTGTCACGCCCTTGTGGTTGATTTTGGCCAGTTCTGGCAGGTATTTGGCGGGTTCGGCTGAATTGGCTTTTTGCATGGCGGCCACCATGGTCATCACGCCATCGTAGGCATAAGGCGCATTCAATACGACTTCATGGCCATATTTTTTGCTGAAGTTGGCTTTGAACTTGACCAGGTCTGCCTTCTTGCCCTCTTCTACGCCGCCCGCCTCAGCGCAGATCACATTGTCTTCGCCGATGGCATCGCCTGCCAGTTGCGCCAGATCTGTTGAGCAGATGCCGTCACCACCCATGAACTTGACTTTCAGGCCCAGTTGCTTGATTTGCTTGAGCATGGGGCCACCGACTGCATCCATGCCACCAAAGAAAATCAAATCAGGATTGGTCGATTTGATAGTGGTCAGGATAGCGCTGAAATTGGTTGCCTTGTCGGTCGTGTATTGGCGCGAGACGATCTTGGCAGAGGCGAGTTTGCCTGTTGCCCCTTTGACGAATTCATCTGCCACGCCTTGCCCATACGCTGTGCGGTCATCAATCACGGCGATATTTTTTGCCTTCAGCATTTGCACTGCATAGCGGCCCAGCGTGCCACCGAGCTGGCCGTCATTGGCAACCACACGGAAAGCCGTCTTGTAGCCCTGCATCGTGTATTGGGGGTTGGTCGCCGAGGGTGAGATTTCCGGGATACCGGCATCGCTGTAAATTCTTGAAGAAGGAATAGTCGTACCAGAGTTCATGTGGCCGATGACACCATTGACCTTGGCATCCACGAGTTTTTGCGCCACGGTAGTAGCCTGCTTTGGTTCTCCCGCATCGTCTTCTGACAGCAATTCAAACTTGGCCTTCTTGCCGCCTATGGTGACGCCTTTGGCATTGAGTTCATCCACGGCCATGCGTGCGCCCTCTTCGGTATCTTTACCCATGTGTGCAGATGGCCCGGACAGGGGGCTGACATGGCCTATCCTTACCAGCAGGTCCTGGGCACTGGCATTACCTGCCAGCAGGATGCCTGCAGAAGATGCGGCGACGATGAGTTTGATGGTCGTGGACATAGGTATTCCTCTCTGTATGGGTTTTAAGTATTTGTTTTCGGTTTCGCCTTTCGGTGATGAATGATTGTCTGGCGCATCTCAATGCACAAGGCAATAATTCTAAGGGTATGAATTAGTAAAGCTAATGCGTAAAGATAGGCCACACGCTGTGCAGGAACGGTGGCCAAGAGGGAAAAGATGGATTAGCAGAGGTAATACGATTGCGCTTGATCTGCTATTGCAGCAAGCCAGAAAATCAGACCAGGCGCGCAATACCTGACAAAATGGCATTACGCTGTGTTTCAAATTCACGACACTCTTCAGTCAGCCAGTCTTTGAAGATGTTGACAGACTTTTTATTACCCACATGTTCATTGATGACTAAAAAATAAGCCGCACTGGCCTTGACGCAGATAGGCACGGTAGGCTGCAACTGCCCCTGGCTGAGTTCATCCAGTATCAATGAAGTACGCGCCATTGCCATGCCCTGCCCATAAGTGGCGGCATTGATGGCCAGGTGCGAGAGATTATATTGATGGCCGTGGCGCACAAAATCCTGCACCTCATTGTCACTACACTGGGTAGCGATACGCATCCACTCGCCCCACTCGGCATAGGGCGGCGCGTTCTCCCAGGGGGAATCATCATGCAGCAGGATGTGCCCGGTAAAATCCGACGCCTGCGCCAGCGCCGGGTAACGCGCGAGGTAATCATTGTTCGCCACCGGCAGCAGGTATTCAGACATCAGCCTGCTGGCATGGTGGTTACTCTGGTCTGGCCCTTGGCCGTACAGCACCAGGATGTCGATGGATTCTGCACTCATCTTCAGCGCACTCATACCAAACAGCTCGCCACGCAAGTGGATTTCTATCTCCGGGTACAGCCGTCCAAAGCCACTCAGCCTGGGCATGAGCCACATCATCGAGAATGAGGGTGATGAGCGTATCGCCACGCTCTTGTTGTTCAGGCTCGGTTGTATCGCCTGCAATTGCAGTTCCAGTTCTTGCAGCAGGCGGTTGACCACCCTGTGCAGCTCGCTACCCTCACGCGTCAGCCGCAGGCTGCGCGTCATGCGCACAAACAGGCGCGCCCCTATCTGCTCTTCCAGCCCCTTGATCTGCTGGCTGACCGCCCCCTGAGTGACATGCAACTCCGCCGCCGCACGAGTGAAACTGAGGTTGCGCGCCGCTGCATCAAAGTATTTGAGTGCGTGTAAAACCAGGGGAGTAACAAGCTTTTGGGTGCGCATGGCATAGTCTGAAAGTGATGTCTTGCCTGATTATAAGTTTGAAAGCGGGGTGGAGGATATAGGCTTAGGCTTTATTGCAATAAACGAATCAGCCTACCATAAAATCTATTCACGAATCTATTCACGAATCTAGTCATTTTACTTGATCTTCCCTATGAAAAACTGCTGATTTTATCTATTCACTCTGATGGCATGCTCCGCTGAAAACTGCGGCCCTGTTAAAATATGACAATTAATACAAGATACGTCTGTCGCTTTAAGGACAAGATGAATACACCATGAGTTACACCCTGATTTTTGATATTACCAAAACAAGCTGGACAGATTCGCTCTCGCTACTGCCGCTCATTCCCCTTCTTGCAGGCAGCATCATGACGGGCATGAATATCTCGCGCATGTGGCGTGGCCTGCCTGTGTATAGCTGGAGCGCCCGCCCGGATAAACCGTTTCGTGTTTTCCCTTACATGCTCCTGGCCATAGGTATGGGCAGCGCTTACCTGACATACCAGCACAGCTATGTCGCCTATACAGATTTGCGCTCAGCCTATGAAGCAGGGAAATGTGAAATCACAGAGGGCAAGGTAGAAAATTTGCAGCGAAATTTTAAAAAGGGAGAATCACCCGTTTCTTTTGATATAGGGCATAAGCAATTTGCCTTTCGCGGCGGACGCGACACGCCCGCTTTCCAGCAAACGACTTCGAGTGGTGGCCCCGTGAGAGAAGGCCAGCAATTACGCATAGCCAGTTGCGACGGCGCTATCGTCAAGCTGGAAATCATGGACTATGCAGAGCCAGACAAGCAAAGGGCTGATGACAACAAAAGCCCCCACAGTGAACTGAACCCCAAAAACACAGTAAGCCAATAGTTACGCTAATAGCGCCGATTAGAAATTTTCGTTTGTTGCGCCTGCCTGCAAAGCTCCACAATCGCCACCATCATGTGCCATGGCGCATAAACACGATGGGGGTTTCATGCACGTACCAAACAGAATCAAGCTGACAGCCTTGATATTAATGCTGTGTGCCAGCATCAATATCAAGGCTCATGGTGGCGAGACGCTGGAGCGCATCAGCCGCAGTGGCAGGATCGTGCTGGCGACCAGGGATGCGTCGATTCCTTTTTCATACAAGGACAATCATGGCAAACCCCTGGGGTACACCGTAGATATCTGTCTCAAACTGGTCGATGCCATCAGGCTGCAACTGAAGCGGCCTGATTTGCGCATAGACTATATACAGGTGACGCCGTCCAGCCGTTTCAAGGCCATCATCGAGGGGCAGGCGGATCTGGAATGCGGGCCTACCACCAACACTGCAGAGCGGCGTGCGCTGGTGGGTTTTACGATTGCGAATTTTATTGCCAGCGCGAAGATGCTGGTGAAAAAAGATTCTGGCATACGCAACTGGGCAGACTTGCGCAACAAGACCATCGTCACCACGGCGGCCACCACCAATGCCAAGTCGATCGCTGACCGGAATGACGTGGGTGCCTTGCGCATCACCCTGCTGGAGGCGAAAGATGACCTGGAATCTTTCCACCAGGTAGAAACCGGCAAGGCTGATGCCTTTGCCATGGATGATGTCTTGTTATATGGCTTGAAGGCCATGTCCGCTCACCCGGCAGATTATCAGGTCGTCGCCAGCCCGCTGACTGTGGAGCCATATGCCATCATGTTTTCCAAAAACGATATCGAACTGAAAAAACTCATGGATGCAGAAATGGCCAGGATCATTTATAACGGCGATGTCGAAAAGTTGTACAAAAAATGGTTCAACAATCCCATCCCGCCATCTGGTGTGAATCTGGATATGCCGATGAATGCCTTGTTGCGTAATTCGTTTCAGTTTCCGTCTGATAAGGTGGCGGATTGAGGTAAGTATTTGTGTAGTGGTCAGATATAAAAACACAATTTAATTCCTTCTCTTTAAAGAGGTGTAGTCAAGGTTTCACAAAACATGTTTTTACTGGCAGATTCAAACCGCCCGCAGATATCCCCTCCCCTTCAAGGGGAGGGTTAGGGTGGGGATGGGGTTCGGTTGATAAACTTCACACTTCATTTGCCAAAGAAACCCATCCCCATCCCGACCTTCCCCTTGAAGGGGAAGGAGTCAAAAACAAACCCGCTGCGCCACTTACAGATGGCTTAAGCATTTGCGGCACAAAGCTATACCTTGCGAATTCCCGAAAATCTCCCTTTGAAGGGGTGGTATCTTAAAAGAATCATTTCGAGCTACCAAAACTCACCCCTCACCCAACTCCAGCCGCACAATCTCAGCAAAATACTGCGCGCCCGTCGCCAGGATTTCATCATTGAAATCATAGCCAGCATTGTGCAAGGGAATGCCCCCCTGGTCGAGCGCGACACCATTGCCGATGAAACTGAAGTTGCCCGGCACGACTTGCAGGAAAGCGCCAAAGTCTTCAGAGATCATCATGGGCTGCACGTTGGCATCAACCTTGTCTTTGCCGACGATATTGGCAGCAGCCATGGTGGCAACATCGACAAACTCAGTTGAATTAACAGTCGGGGCAAATTCATGGGTATATTCAAACATGCATTCTGCACCGTGCATGTGGCAAATTCCCTCACTGATGTCGCGCATGCGTTGTTCCAGCATGGCTTGCACCTCGCGTGAATAACTGCGGGTATCGCCCTTGATGGTGACGTTCGATGGAATCACGTTCCTGATACCGTCCGTGATGAATTCAGTACAGGAGATCACTGCCTGCAAACCCGGATCAAGATTACGCGAGACGATGGTTTGCAAGGCCAGCACGATTTGCGAGGCGATAACGATGGGGTCTATGCCCATGTGCGGCCTGGCTGCATGGGTGCCACGTGCCTTGATGTGGATGACAAAATTATCTTCCGAAGCCATGATGCCGCCTGCGCGGGTGGCAAAAGAGCCTGCAGGCATGCCCGGCATATTGTGCACACCAAAAATCGCAGCGACGGGAAAGCGCTCAAACAGGCCATCCTGCATCATGGCCTTGGCACCGCGCCCGTGTTCTTCTGCCGGTTGAAAGATAAAACGTACCGTGCCATTGAAGTCTGGCCTGGCAGTCAATAACCTGGCTGCGCCCAGCACCATGGCCATGTGACCGTCGTGCCCGCAGGCGTGCATTTTGCCATGCGTGCATGAGGCATGTGGCCTGCCGGGGGCGTTCTCGGTAATGTGCAGGGCATCCATGTCGGCGCGCAAACCTATCGCCCGCGTGCCACTGCCTGTGCCATTACCTGCGCCATTGCCCGCGCTCAGGCTGGCCACCAGGCCGGTGCCGCCTATGCCGCGATGCACTTCCAGCCCCATGTCCTGCAAGGCTTTGGCGACATAATCAGCGGTTGCCACCTCTTCAAAACCTGTCTCTGGATGCTGGTGCAAATGCTTGCGCCAGGCCAGCAATTCTGTCTGCAATGCCGAGTTCAATTCTGATGTCAATGATTCATTCATGATGCCTGTCCTTCCAGGAGTTTTGTTGAGAAAGTACCGTGTCTGCCGATATGCCAAGCAGGTCGTGATATACCGTGGCTGCGGTTGCGCCTTCAGTATTGATGACCAATACCCTGGAGCTGGCATCCAGGCCCACTTGCTTCATGCAGACCTTGTTGCTGCAAATGCTCAGCAGGCCAGCCACGCCAGCCACACCAGATTCACCGGCAACAATAGGTATATCCGCCTCACTACCCGCCGCCAGCACACGCATGGCCTGGATGGCGAGTTCATCTTCTATCGTCAAAAAATAATCGACTGCAGGCTGCAAGAAACGCCAGGCCAGAGGTGAAGTCTCGCCACATGCCAGGCCCGCCATGACAGAGTCGATAGAACCCAGCGCCCTGCTCGCCCGGCCATGCAGCGCGCTTTGGTAAAGACAATCTGCCTGCGCAGGTTCTACCACGATAAAGCGCGGGCGATTGACACCATACAATTCCCAGAAATAACTGACGATCCCCGCAGCCAGGCCGCCGACGCCGCCCTGTAAAAAGATGTGGGTGTATGCGCTTTTTCCATCAGGCCCGGCAACTTGCTCCACCAGCTCGGCAGCGATGGTGCCGTAGCCTTGCATGACATCACGCGGGATATCTTCATAACCTTCATACGAGGTATCTGAAATCACCTGCCAGTCATTAGTGCGTGCCAGCTCGGCGGCTACTGTTACCGATTCATCATAATTACCGGTGATGCGCACTATGCGGGCACCGTAGGCCGCAATCGCCGCTTCGCGCTCGGCACTGACATGCGCATGCAAGACTATCACGCACTGGCAGCCTGCAGAACGGGCAGCGGCTGCCAGGCTGCGACCATGATTGCCATCGGTGGCGCTGATGACGGTGAAGTCTTGCAGCAGTGTTGCATAACGGCCTGCCAGCACCTGCTCCGGCACAATATCGTGAGCAGGGTAAAGCCGCATAACTTGCCACACCAGCGCAACAGGCGCACCCAGTGCCTTGAAACTGCCCAGTGGCGAGCGGACTGATTCATCCTTGACATGAATGGCCCCCACCTGCAATTTGCCTGCCAGATCAGGCAAGGCATACAGCGGCGTTGCAGCGCGGGCCAGCTCTGTCCACGGTGCCAGCCAGCGCTGGCTTTGCTTTGCGCTCTCTATATTCATGATGGCAGCAAGATCGGCAGGATAAGACCGGCGTACCGCGTGTGGATTAGATAACAGCATGCTTGTTCCTGACATTAGGGGTAAGATTAACTGAAATAATATTCCGCAACCGGTAGTAAGATTTACGAAAATGACGTGGATATACGCAAATTCTTTGCATAAAATGAGATTACAGAACCATAGATGACTACCCTGGACAATTTTGACCGCCGCCTGCTGGCAGAAATCCAGCAAGACAGCAGCCTGCCACAAAGCACGCTGGGAGAAAGGGTTAATCTCTCCACCGCCGCCGTCAACCGCCGCCTGAAGCGCCTCAGTGACGACAAGGTCATAGAACGCTACAGCGCACAACTGCGCCCGGATGCGCTGGGCTACCCGCTGACCATCGTCGTCGAAGTGGAGGTAGAAAACGAACGCATGGATTTGCTTGACACCATGAAAACCGCCTTTCTCGCCTGCCCCCAGGTGCAGCAGTGTTATTACGTTGCTGGCGAATGTGATTTTGTTTTGATCTTCATCGTGCGCGACATGGCGCAATACACCGAACTGACCCGGCAGCTTTTCTTTGAAAGCAATAATGTCAAACGGTTTAAAACCCTTGTTGCGATGAGCAGGGTGAAGACGGGGCTGGATGTGCCTGTGGATGAAGTCTGATGTCTGTCACTTAAGCTTCAGATTAAATACCAAATCATGCATTAGAAAAACTAATGCCTGAACATAGAATTCATGGTTTGCGTTGAGTGTTTTGAACAGGGATGATGGCAACATCAAACCTATCAAAAACAATCAAAACAAAACCCATGACCAGCTCTCCACTGCCCCGCATAGGTATCACCCCCGACCGCAGCGCTGCCGCAAGCGATATTGAAGCCCTGTTCTTTGTGCGCCGCAATTATTGCGCGGCCATCAGTGACAATGGTGGCGTGCCGCTGGTGCTGCCTTATGACATGGATGCGGTAGAGACTTACCTCGAGCAGATCGATGGCTTGCTCATCACAGGCGGCATGTTCGATGTCAATCCTGCCTTGTACAGCATGCCTGCGCGCTATCCTGAAAAAATGGCCCTCAAGGAAGACCGCACCGCCTTTGAACAGGCCATGCTGCGCGCCGCCATTGCGCGTGACATGCCGGTGCTGGGCATCTGCGGTGGCATGCAACTGATAGCCGTTGAGATGGGTGCAAAGCTGCTGCAGCACATCCCCTCTGATATTGCTACCAGCATAGAACACAAACAGGCTAAGGACTGCGATCTGGCCAGCCATGCTATTCACATCCGCCAGGGCAGCAAGTTGCGGGCGATTCTGGATGTCGAAACCTGCGAGGTCAACAGCCTGCATCACCAGTCCGTCGCGTCCTCTACCGACAAGGTCAAAGTAGCAGCCGTGGCCGATGATGGCGTGGTCGAAGCCATAGAAGTGCCGTTACTGTCATTTTGCATGGGAGTGCAATGGCACCCGGAATACCGGGTCAATGCCAGCGAAAAAAACCTGTTCACTGCCCTGGTTGCAGCGGCAAGGGAAAGCGCCGCACGCCAACAAACCGCCATCAACGTTTAATTATTTTATGAATCATAGGACTTACGCAAAATTGCCCCAACAAGGCGCAGCGACGAAGACAGTACTTTAGTACGGCTAGGAGCTGCAACGCAGTTGGGGCGGTTTTTCGTAAGTCCTAAACTAAGTCCAATATGAAAGTTTGTATCATCGGCGCAGGTGTCATCGGCCTCACCACCGCGTATGCACTGGCAAGGCGCGGTCATGATGTCAGCATTGTCGAGGCGCATGATGGTGCCGGTGAAGGTGCCAGTTTTGGCAATGGGGCGCAGCTCAGTTACTCTTATGTCGCGCCGCTGGCGGATGCCTCGGTCTGGGCCAGCATGCCTTCTTACCTGTTGAACCCCGATTCGCCTTTAAGCTGGCGCCCCGCCCTTGAACTGGCGCAATGGAAATGGTTGTGCAGTTTTTTAATCGCCTGCAACCAGCGAAAATCGCGGCAGACTACAGCAGAACTGTTGCGCCTTGCATTCTATAGCCGTAACTGCCTGGCGAATTTGCAGGAACAGTTATCACTGGATTTTGATTTGCGCCAGGCAGGCAAGCTGGTCATGTATTCATCTGATGCTGCGCTCAAGGCTGCGGCTGCACAAGTCGCCTACCAGGCGCAACTGGGTTGTGAGCAGCAAGTTTTATCGACCCAGGCTTGTCTCGATATAGAGCCTGCGCTGGCACATGCTGCTGCCCGCTGGGTGGGCGGCGTCTATACCCCGTCTGAAGATGTCGGAGACTGTGCCCGCTTTTGCAGGCAATTGTCGCAGGCACTGATGCAATACTATCCGAATGTGAAGTTCCTGTACCACACCCAGGTCAATGGCATGCTCGTGCAGGCAGGCAAACTGCAGGCGCTGCAAACCAGCCAGGGCGATATCAGCGCCGATGCCTTTGTGCTGGCGAATGGTTCGCATGCTGCCACCCTGGCGGCCAAGGCTGGCTTGAGCTTGCCTGTCTACCCGCTCAAGGGCTATAGCATCACACTGGATGCGCCAGCGGCTGATGCTAGCCTGCCCAGCGTCAGCATCACCGACAGCGCCCGGAAGATCGTCTATGCCCGCATAGGAGATCGCCTGCGTGTGGCAGGCCGGGTAGAAATTGTCGGTCATGACATGCAGATCAATGCAGCCCGCGCGCAAAGCCTGCTCACAGAAACACAAGCGCTCTTCCCTACCGTCAGTGCAGATACTGATGCCATGCACTCCTGGGTAGGCATGCGCCCGGCAACGCCTACCGGTATTCCCATCATAGGCGCATCTCCCGTCAGCAATCTCTACCTCAATGCAGGCCACGGCGCACTTGGCTGGACACTGGCTTGCGGCAGCGCTGAACTGCTGGCCCAGCAAATCAATGGTGAGCAGAGTGCTATAGCTTCAACCCATTATCAATACTGAGGATTATTCATGCAAGTCATCACCAATGAACAAGTCGCATCGCTGCTAACAGTCAAGGACGCCATCACCGTTATGCGTGAAGCGTTTGCGCATTACGCCACAGCAGGTGCCATGCAGGAGCGTGTACGCATAGACAGCGGCAAAACCAAACTGAGCGCCATGGGTGCCGTCATCCCTGGCCTGAATGCTGCTGGTGCCAAGATCTATTCCACCATCAATGGCAAGTTCACCTTCGTGATTGTCTTGTTTGCCGTTGACGATGGCCGTCTGCTGGCCGTGATGGAAGGCGACACCACGACAGAATTCCGCACCGCTGCCGTCACCGCAGTCGCTGTCGACAAACTGGCAAGGCAAGACGCCACAACCCTGGCCATCTTTGGCACTGGCATACAGGCGCGCGCCCACGTCCCCGCCCTGCTGGCCGTGCGCAATTTCAAAGAAGTGCTGGTGGTCGGCATAGAAGGGCAAGATGCTTTTGCCCAGCACATCAGCACGCAATACGGCATCCCGGCGCGTGCCAGCAACGCTGCTGAAGCCGCCAGCCAGGCCGACGTCATCCTCACCGCGACACGATCAGCCACACCGCTGTTTGATGGCAATGATGTCAAACCCGGTGCCTTTGTCGCCGCCATCGGTTCCAGCAAACCCGACACCCGCGAAGTCGATGACACCCTGATACGCCGCGCCAGCAAGATCGTCGTTGAATGGAAAAAACAGGCCGCCTATGAGGCAGGTGATTTACTCCTGTGCGACAAGAACAGCTTTGCATGGGACGATGTGCTGGAGATGACTGACGTGGTGCAAGGTGCAGGCATACGCAACAATGAATCCGACATCATTCTCTACAAGGCCAT
The DNA here is from genome assembly GCF_049340245.1 of Undibacterium sp. TC4M20W. NCBI lineage: Bacteria > Pseudomonadati > Pseudomonadota > Betaproteobacteria > Burkholderiales > Oxalobacteraceae > Undibacterium > Undibacterium sp. TC4M20W. The sequence continues at coordinate 1,515 of NZ_JBMPPI010000021.1, read as the reverse complement.
AGGCGTAGGGCTGGAAGACGTGGCGCTGGCGGAGTTTGTTTATCGTAAGTTGGGTGGATAAGTTCCTGGTAGGGTGCGCCGTGCGCACCATCGTTGATTTTTTTCAGCGATTTTGAAATACAAACGGTGCGCACGGCGCACCCTACGAGTTGATCGTCGTTTCATCTCAACGGACCTTGCTCACATGGATCCCAGCCTGCACTGGGATGACATTACTAACATAGAGATTTATCAAATTTCCCGGCCTTAATCCAGCCGGGTATTTAAAGTCCTCATTCCAGCTTCATTTCAACCCTACTCTCAAAGTCGTCATTCCAGCGCAGGCTGGAATCTAGTGGCGTTCGTCGCATTCGTCTAGCGCTGTTATAAGCACGCAAGCCGTCCATCTGCAACTGATGAAGCAGGGCATATTGCAATACGCCGCATGAGCTGAGATAAAAAAAGCAAATCGCAAACCCTGCCATACAGGCTACAATTGCGCCAGCCCTGTTCCCATCTCACCTGCCATGCTCAATCTTCTCCTCATTGTTTACATTTGCCTGTTCGTACACCTGTTCAGCATCGCTGCGGCAGGTCGGGTGGCTGGTGTGCGGGTGCTGGAAATATCCATAGGCGTGGGGCCAGCGTTGTTCAAGTATAAAAAATTTATCCTAAAGCTCATCCCCATCAATGGCTATGTCAAATTTCTTGACAGCCAGGAACACTTCGTCAGCGACGCCGATCTACCCTTTGCATTTGACCAGTTAAGTCTGATGCGGAAAATACTGGTCATCTTGCCGGGCTGCACCGCCCTGCTGTTACTGGCTGCGACACTGAACGGCGCAGATGCATGGCAAGATTTTTGCACATTTCCCACGCAATTTGTGACGGGTGCTTTGTCCCCTTTTGACACGGCGCAGACCCTGCTACACGCAGCTGGCAGGCTGATACAGACCAGCAGTTTTCTGAGCCTGCTGGGTATCGCTGCTGCCAAACTGGCTGCTGGTAATTTACTGCCATTAGTGAGCACCAATGGCAGCCAACTCATTATTTTCGTCGCGCAGCGACTTGGCCTGGTCAAGCCTTATCCTGGTCCTATTCACAAGTTTGTCGCATTCGTCAGCATTGCATGCTGGATATCATGGACCCTGGCGATAGTCAGTGTCCCTGTCTTGGCAGCATATGATCTGTAGTATGCGCTGTGCGCACCACTTAAACCCAATTGACGGTAACGCCAACAAATTTCGAAACCGGCATTGCTAACTGCCCTGGACGTTATGAACCTTGCTCGTCACGACCTGACCAAGGTAACGCACAGTCAGGATACCCTCCGTCGATGACGTGGTGAGACCATCAATTTTGCGGGTCACTTTAATGCGGGCACGCAATTTCCCGTCTTCAGAATCGAAACTTAGAGGCTGTTGCGAAATTAAAACGACTGAAAAAAAGTGCTGTTAACTTTTCATGAGTAGTGTTAACTTTCTATCTTGTTTTGTCAGGGTGGAGAGCGATGCCAAAAGAACTGATAGATGACCA
>NZ_JBMPPI010000020.1:0-121922 GCF_049340245.1 Undibacterium sp. TC4M20W | reverse complement strand
CAGGGGCGACGGCAACGGCGGCTGTCAAGGCCAGGAGTGTTGCAGCCAGGAATGCGGAGAAACGGGTTTTCATTGAGGTGCTTCCTTTTAACAAAATAAGGTTGGTATTGCTTACTGCTGTTTTTATTTACTGCTGCTTTAAGATTTAATTTTTCATTAAACTTGTTTGGTGCCGTCAAGAAGCCTGTGCGGGCGTAGCGAGCAAGTTCAGGTTGAGTTAAGAAGCGCAACCGTACGGATGTACGGTGACGAACTTGCAAAAATCTGCAGGCTCAAGCTGGGCTTGCGCAGTAGCCTGCGCAGGTTTCGACTACTCTAACTTCCATACATACTGAACTTTGGCCCAGGTCTGTTGTGGCTTGCCATCGACGGTACCTGGTTTGTTTTTGCAGGAACCTGACATCAACTGGGATTTCACCGCATTGTCGAGACCGCGGAATCCACTGGATTTGTCGATCTTGACGTCGGCAACTGTACCGTCTGCACCGATCAATACGGATAACAGGACGGTGCCGGTTTCTTCATTGCGCAGGGAGGCGCGTGGATATTCCGGTTTGCAACCACCGACGTTGAAGTCGATTACGCCTGGTATGGTGACCGGGCCTGTGGCCTTGGCTTCTGTCGGCGCCGCTACAACTGGCGGGGCCTTGTTCAAGGTCGGGTTATCTGGCTTGACATTGGAGACCGCAGTAATCGCTGGCGTTTGTTGTGGCTGTGGCTGTACCTGAACTTCCGGTGGCGGAATGAACGGTGGCGGCGGGGCCAACAATTTCGGTGGCGGTGGTGGCGGTGTGTCTGGTGGCGGTGGTGGCGGCTTGACTTCTTCTACCAGCTTGACTTCTGCTGGCTTGATCACCACTTCCATCGCTTTGCGCGCCAATCCAGATACCAGGGCATATACCACCAGTACGTGAAATGCGATAACCAGCCCCAAGCCTATAAACTTCTTCCCCGGCTCTTGCTGGCGATTTGAAAAATCCATTACTGTTCCCTTTATTATTGTGAAGATATTTTCGCCAGCCAGTTCCCGTACATGGGTAGTACGGTCACTCAAACAAGAGCAGATTGCACTACATCAAAGATGCCTGGACCAGATGCGGCAGGAATTCATATGTCAGCAATTTTGCAGGTACAAGCATGTCTTGAACTTTATTCTTGCCGCAAAACACAAAAATACCACTCGCGTACATCTTGCCCTGAGCAGCCATCAATGTGCCTGAAGAACTGTCAGCCTTTAGAATCTGGCTCACTTTAGTGTCCTCATAACTGGTTGTCAAGAGGTATCTATGTGGAATTATAACCACCATCATAAGCGCGTCATCACAAGCGTAAATTAGAAGCCACTGCAAGCCTCGTTTCAGCAAAAAAGTTACCTCAAAACAATGACACTTTTTTGCAACTGGTCTTAGCTCATCACGCGACACACCAAGCAAATGAACACGACAACATGTGTGCAACACCCCTGCCTGCTAGCGCTACAAAGGAAAAATTAGCTGCGTTTTTTGTGTGCAGAACACCTTCATCAATATCGCACTCAAGGTATATCGAAATAAATTTAAAAAACCAAGTTCAAAGCCACTTCAAATCCACTTTATTGACTAAAAAAGGAACAATTAAAGACCACATGTGGGAATAAAACATCAGTCCACTTCTCATCTTCCAAATTTGAAAAGAATAATTTATTCAATAAAAACAAATAGATATATGCAATACACATATCAAAGAGATAATCATTTAAACATCGTACAGATACCACTTAGATACCGATTGACAACCTGTTTGGTCACCACTAAAGTGCTTCACATCCGGTGTTGTTGTTTCGAGTGGTAGCTAACTCTGAATGACTTTTACTGCAGCGGGTTGTACCGAAAATACTCACTGGTAAAACATCAAGTGTGTAGGGTATGGGGGAGGAAGCAATTTTTTGTCACGGATCTAAAGCTTTTCACAGGTCTTAACCGAAGGAGAAATAAATGCAAAATAAAATGAGTCCAATGAGGAACAATTTAACGCCCGTGGCGTCCGCTGTTGCGGTACTGATCATGAGCGTTGCCATGCAGGCGCAAGCACAAGAGGCAGCAAAGCCCGCAGCGCCTCAAGAAGTGGTTGTAACTGGTATTCGCGCATCCCTGCAGCAATCTTTGAATCAAAAGCGTAACGCTGATAATTTCGTTGAAGTCATCACTGCCGAAGACATCGGCAAGATGCCTGATAAAAACGTTGCTGACTCTCTGCAACGCGTTCCTGGCGTCAGCGTTGCTGCAGCCGGTGGCGGCGAAGGCAGCTTTGGTGAGAACGATCGCGTTGCCTTGCGCGGCACACCATTTGGCCTGACACTGACAACACTTAATGGTCACTCAGTATCGAGCGGTGACTGGTTTGCCGACAATATCGTTGGCGGTGGCCGCAGCGTCAGCTTCTCTTTGTTCCCATCTGAACTGATAGGCCGCGTAACAGTCCATAAAGGCTCTCAAGCCAACCTGCTTGATGGCGGTGCTGAAGGTGTAGTCGATATCGAAACACGCAAGCCACTGGATTTCAAAAAGCAATTCAATGCACAGGCAAGTATCGGTCTGGTCAACTCTGCCAACTCCGGCAAATCTGATCCTCAGTTGAGCGGTCTGATCGCATGGAAAAATGATGCATCTACCATGGGTATTCTGGTGCAGGCTTTCCACCAAAAACGTACTCTGAGCCGCGCTGGTCAAGAGAATCAAATCTGGTGGGATAAAGTTGATGTTGGCAGCCCTATCGATAGCGCTATCAAAGGTGCTGGTACAGCCAACACAGCAACATCGCCAGCTTCTGGCGCAGTCACCAACTATCTGGGTGGTACAGCCTGGTTTGAACAGCAACGTACCCGCGAAGGCGGTTTGATTGACTTCCAGTTCAAACCATCCAAGGATGTGAGCATTGACATCACTGCATTCCAGTCTCATCTGGATGCACCTAACGTCAATCACAACTTCATGCAATCCCTGGGCCGTTTCGTCGGACCATCCTGGGCAACAACTGGTTTCCCAACCAGCGCTGTCAGTGGCACGTTGAGCCAGGGCGTTATTTCCCAATTGTCCGTTGGTAATCCTGCCGGTTGCGTACCTTGTAGTGGCATGTCCAGCTCTGTACAGGAAATTTTCTCCCGTCCTGTAGCAGAAAGCCAGTCTCAGTTCTTTAACATCGACGGCTCTTTCCGCGTCAATGATCAACTGACGCTTGCCGGTAAAGTGGGTACAACCAAAGGCCTGGGCAACACGATCAGTGGTGCGATGGGTATCTGGATGCCATGGACAGGTGGTAGCTACACAGTTCAGGGTTCTGACAAGCCTGTGATTTATGTCACTCCTGGTGCTGACAAATTCTCTATCGGCGGCTTTAACAATGGCGCACCTGGCACACCTGGCGCACCATACACTTACGGTTCACACGTAACTGCCAATGACAAGGAAGACTACGCACAAATCGACGGCACGTTCAAAACCAATCTCGCCAGCATCCCTACTCTGCGTTTCGGTTTCCGTGCTGCTGAACACAAGCGTGATCTGACTTCTATCGGTAACAATGCTTTGCCAGGTTTGAGCAATGCAGCCAACTTGCCTATGTCTGGTTTGACAGCTTTCCCAGCCATATTCAATGATCTGGGTGCTAACGGTGCAGGTTACTGGACTTTCTCTCAAGCTTCTGTGAATGCCTGGTTGGCGCAATACACCAACTACTCTGGTCATTTGCTGCAAAATGAATTCTCCATTAAAGAACCAACACAATCTGCATATGTGATGGCTGATTTTGCAGGCGAAGGCATCAGCGGTAATTTCGGTTTGCGTGTTGCCCGCACCAGCGAGCAAGTCACACGTAATGAGATCGGTGCTTCCGGTAATTTTGAGCCACGTACCTATAACAACAATTATGTCGATTTCCTGCCAAGTGCAAACTTCCGCATGGATCTGAACAAAGACATGGTTGCCCGTTTCAGTGTTTCCCGCACAATGGCCCGTCCTGAACTGGGTCAAATGGCTGGTCTGGATCTGCGTGACGTACAAGGTACAGGTAACGGTGGTAACCCTAACCTGAAACCTATCCGTGCAAACACAGTAGATCTGGGTGTGGAATGGTATTTCGCTCCAAAATCCCTGGTCTCTGCTGATATTTTCTACTCGGCTCTGGATGGTTACGTGACTTACGGCGCAAGCACAGGCACGTTCTACAACCAGATCCAGAAGAAAAACACTGTGTATGCAATGAGTACGCCTATCAATACCCAGGCCGAAGTTAAAGGTCTGGAACTGGCTTACATCCAGGCATTGCCAGCAGGTTTTGGTATCAACGCTAACTACACTTACACACTGGGTAAAGAAACAGGTGCAGCTCCTGGTTCCAAGTGCGGTGATTTGCTGGCTCCTGACTGTACTCTGATCGGTACTTCCAAAAATGCATACAACATCGGTGCATTCTATGAAGATGGCAAGTTCAGCGCACGTCTGACATACAGCTATCGTTCCGGCTTCCTGAATGGTACCAGCCGTAACAGCGCCGCTTACCAGAACGATATCGGTACTTTGTCTGCGACACTGGCTTATCAGATCAATGACAGCTTCTCCATCTCTCTGGATGGTAAAGATCTCAACAACCCATTGGTCAGCTCTACCTGGAAAACACCAGGTGCAGCAGATTTGCCAGCATCCCTGTATAAAAATGGCCGTCAAATCTTCCTGACTTTGCACGCGAAGATGTAAGCTGTTTTGTAATGCTATAGCGGTAAATGCGGGGAAGTTGATTCGTTGTTCTGCTTCCCGCTTTATAAGTGATGGTGCATGCCTGCCCCATCACTTTTTTTCATTTGCAACCCTGTTGTCAGATATTCTTCTGATACTGCTATCTTCACAACAAACGATATGACTACACAAGACTCCATAAAAAAAATCCTGGTTGTCGGCGGCGGCTCTGCCGGTTGGATGGCAGCACTGCTGATTGCTCATTCCGTCAAGGACAAGGGCATACAGGTTTCCGTCATAGAATCAGAAACCGTTGGCGTCATTGGTGTAGGCGAAGGCTCAACACCAGTCATGAAACGCTTCTTCGATACCCTGGGCATACAGGAAGCAGAGTGGATGCCTGAATGCAATGCCACCTACAAAAGCGGTATTGCCTTTGATGGCTGGTCAAGCAAACCCGGTCATGCGAGTTATTTTCACCCGTTTGTGACCATGATCGATAATCTGACCTTGCCATCCTTTATCGACAACGTCAAAGCACGCTTGCAAGGGGCAGATGTCTGTGCCTTGCCGAACAAGTTTTTTCTTTCGGCGCAACTGGCTGACAGTTGCCTTGCGCCTATCGGTGATCACAACTTCCCTTTCTTTACTACCTATGGCTATCATTTCGACGCCATGCTACTCGGCAAATTCCTGCGCAAGAAAGCCTTGCAGACAGGCATACAACATATCAAGGCGCATATCGATCACGCCCGACTGGATGAAAAAGGGAATATTGCCGCCGTCAGCCTGGCTGATGGCAGTGAACTGGCTGCAGATTTCTTTGTCGATTGCTCAGGTTTCTCTGCTCTCCTGATAGACAAGGCACTGAAAACACCTTTTGTCAGTTACGCAGATAATTTGCTTAACGATTCAGCCATTGCCATGCCTACCGACATAGGCGACAAAATTCCCACGCTGACCGTATCCACTGCCATGAAGCATGGCTGGGCCTGGAAAATACCGCTGCAAAATCGCTATGGCAATGGCTATGTATATAGCTCGGCTTTTACGACGGCAGATCAGGCAGAGACAGAATTGCGCGAAAAAATTGGCACGCTTGACTCTGACACACCAGCACGTCATCTGAAGATGAAACTCGGCCGTGTGGAAAAACACTGGAACAAGAATTGTCTGGCTGTCGGGCTCTCACAGGGTTTCCTCGAGCCGCTGGAGGCGACGGCACTTTACCTGACGCAAATGACCGCTGCGATCTTTTGCCTGTTCCTGGAAAAAGGTGATTTGAGCGAACAGGCTCAACAAGTCTATAACCAGGAAATCAATGATTATTTTGACGGACACAGGAATTACATCATCGCCCATTACAAAACCAATACCAGGACAGATACAGAATACTGGAAGGCTAACGCAGCCAACCTGCACAGGATGCCTGATTCACTCAAGCACATCTTTTCGACCTGGCTGGAAGGTCGTGATCTGGGCGATGAAATACGCCGTCAGAATATAGAGAAGTATTACCCGGTAGCCTCCTGGTACGCTTTGCTGGCGGGCATGGGCATATTCCCCGATGCAGAAAAGAAAACAACTGCTGGTGAACAGCAACAACAATATCCACTCGGTGATTTTATCCAGCGTTGCGCCCTGAATTTTCAGGATCACCGCAGTTTTTTGGCTAAGCAAAAGCCTGCGATGTGAGTTGACTGTCACGGAAATAGAGAAGTGAGCACGTAGCAAACAACATGTTCAAAGCAAGCAAATGCAGGTGGACGTGCATTTTTGCCAGTTTTTCAGCTAAACTCTGCTCAGACTGGCAAAAATTCTATCGTTTCCTGCATGCCCATCAATTATCTCGCCAAGCTGACTTCACCCAAGCGTACTCCCCGGGCTAATCTGCATCTGGGAGTGAGCTTGGCATGTGTGGCCGGCGCCTTGAACGCGGGTGGTTTTCTGGCAGTAGGACAATATACTTCGCACATGACGGGCATGCTTTCTTCTGCTGCCGACGATCTGGTGCTGGGTAAATTACTGCCTGCATTTGCCGCGCTGTTCATGCTTGTGGCCTTTGCCTGGGGAGCAGCCTGCACAGCCCTCATGGTCAACTACGCGAGACGCAATCAGTTTCGCTATATCTATACCCCGGTCTTGCTGCTGGAAGCTGCGCTGTTATTGCTATTCGGCCTGGTTGGTACTGAACTGCAAGAACATGCCCTGATCACCGTTTCTTTAACCACCGTCTTGCTCTGTTATGTGATGGGCCTGCAAAATGCGCTGATCACTAAAATCTCACAGGCAGAGATACGTACCACCCATGTCACCGGCCTGGTCACTGATATAGGTATAGAGCTCGGAAAAATGATGTATTGGAACAGGAACAAAGATCAGATTCACCATGAAAACGAAGTGGGCGCCAATCTGCAAAAACTGCGTTTGCATGGCTTGCTGGTATTCTCGTTTTTTTCCGGCTGTCTGACTGGCGCTTACGGATTCAAGCATTTCGGTTTTATTTCTATCCTGCCCATCGCCACTGCGCTGGTGGTTTTATCGCTGGCACCACGCTTCAGGAAAGCCTGATGCTTTTCACGTAATCGTTTGTACATCCCTTATTTCAATTTATTATTATTGGCTATCTTCTTCATAAACCTGTATGTCCATATCTGATCCAGCCAATTTATTCCAGCGTGTGCCAGAGTTGCGCACTTTTAGCGATGACCCGAAAATCAGCCGGGCCATAGAATCTGGAGATCCATTCAAGGTCTATCGTTCCCTGGTGCTGGCACGCCTGTTCCGTCGCCTTCCACAGCACAAGGATGTACTCAAGGAGCTGACCATTGAACGCCGCCTGTTTGCCAAACCTTTGAAAGGTACGCCTTCACTGGGGACAATCAATTCGGTCGGCTTCAGTTTTGTCGGTGAATCAGAACGGGATACCGACGGCAGCCATATTGCCCTGCATGCTTTTGTCATTTTGTTCGGCATCCCGCTGGTTCCCATGGGATCTTACGTAGTGCGCAGCACTGGCGACAGGCAATGGCAGATTTATGCGCGTGCGCCACTGGGCATCATGGGCTGGTTATATACACGTGGCCTGGCGCTGGCCATGGTCATCATGGTGCTGACTGGTGCGGCGGCCAGCTATCAGGAAGCGAGCACCCAGAATCTGACCATACTGAATGGTTTTGACATACCCGTCAAAGTGAGGATAGGAGAACAAACCCTGACCGTGGCAGCGCAAGGGCGCGCGACGATGACGCTACCAGTCGGCCATTTGACAGGGGAAGCAAGTAGCGATAAGACCGGCATCATCGATAGCTATGATCAGACACTGGCCAGTACTGACCGCTTTAACGTATGGAATATCGCCGGAGCTGCCCCACTGGTAGAAAACACCATCATCTATAGCAAAGTCAAACCAGCTACGCCCGGACAGGCTGGCAGCCAGACCGTGTATTGTGGCAAGCGCCTGCTGGAATTTGCCGGTGTCGAGTATCTGTTCACAGAACCGCCGCAAACCAAGAGCATGAGCAAGCACCAAAGCAGCGTCAGCGCCAAACAATTGACTGTCGTCAACCAGGCTGACACACCTGCTGTGATGTCCTGCCTGAATTATGCATTTGGCCACGGTCTGGAAAAAGACATGTTGCCAGCGCTGGAAGCCTATGCCGCCATCAAGGACTGGGATACGCGCACCACTGATATTGCCCTGTATGTCGCCAATGGCATCTCGCGCGCAGAAGCGCTGCGCCTGAGCCGCAAGGTTTTAAAAATACATCCGGACAATGTATTGCTGGAGCGCGGCATCCAGGATTTGCGTGATGATATCGGCGAGCATGACATCATGCTCAAGGAATATGCCCAACGCGCCAGTCAGGCTGCTGACTCTTCGTCAGAGCAATACCTGTATGCCTCGCTATTGAGCGGTAATGAAGGCTTGCAGGCAATGAAAAACCTGGCGAAAAAATTCCCGCAAGATGCCAATATCCTGCGCAGCCTTACCTGGCGTAAATTTGTTCATGGCGACAGTCGCGGTGCGGCCCAGGATTTGCAGCAACTGCATAAGCTGTCGCCAGAAAATGCCAGCTATTTATTGGATACAGAAATCAAGCTGTTGCTGACGCAACAACGCTCCGCTGATGCCCTGAAATTACTGGATGCAGCAATCAATAACAGCAAAGGTCTGGAAAGAGCCATGTTCACTGTCGAATTCAATGAAATAGCCAGACAACAGGGAATTGGTGATCCGGAAAAGTATTTGCGCAGCATGCCGGACGACGAGAATGACAATATCCTGGATATTTATCGCGCCAAAGCTGGCCTGCCACCGAACAAGACAGAGCATCGTGACCTGCCCATGGTCAAGCTCTCACTCAGCTTGCGTAGCTCACCCGAGCAGACACTGGATTTGGTAAAGCATATCAACACGACACAGGTACGCCAGCATCTGGGGGCTGATCAACTGGCGCTGTTATATGGCGAAGCCAGCCGCATCAATGACAAAACCACTCAGGACAAGTTGCGGCAGATGATGCATATGCGCAAAGCCGATTTGTCGATTTTTGAGCAATATGTGCGGGGCGAAAAAGTGAACCTGGATGAAGTAGATTTTGAAACAGATGTGCTGGCTGCGGCTTATTTTATCCGCTCACGCAATCCACAACTGTCGGCGCAGGAACGGCAGAATCTAAGGCAGTTAGCGGCCAAAACAGATGTGCTACAAGGTGTAGTCAGCACGGCAATCAGGCAATGGAAAAGCTGAGTTAATTTATGAAAACAGATCATCAACGCAAACCACAAAAAACCAACCTGACGCGCCGCGCCGGACTGGTTGTCGCACTCTGGGTTGGCTTTTGGGTACTCGCCCTTGGGCTGTTAATTGCATTGGCATGGGTGCCGATTACCCAGATCAATCACCGCTCTTCTTTACAGTTTTCTGGTGTCATTGCAGGTATTGCTGCATTGACGCTGGCGTATTCGCTGCGGCCACGCAGCAAAGAGAAAAAGAGCGGTGATACCGTTAAACCTTTATCACGCCAAACCGCTGAACCCTTGTATGCCATGGTGGAACGCATCGCCAAGGAACTCAAGGTAGAAGCACCAGTCAACATTCACCTGATAGGTGTGGCATCTGCTTTCATCAGCGGCAAAAAGAACTGGCGGGGGAAGGTCAAGGAGCTTGAGGTTGGTCTGGGCCTGCCTTTGCTGGGCACCCTCTCTGAGGCAGAGCTGGGCTCAGTCATTGCCCATGAATTTGGTCACTTTGTTGCAGGCGACCTGTCACTCGGTCCCTGGGTGTACCGCACCCGCACTTCTATCGCCTATACGGTGACCGACCTGGACGACTCCATGTTTTTCCTGGATGTCCTGTTCCGTTATTACGGCAAATGGTTTTTGAAATTATCAGCAGCCGTATCACGCGAGCAGGAATTCGCTGCCGATGCATTGGCTGCCAAAAAATTTGGCCCGGTAGCTACCCGGGCAGCGCTGGAAAAGGTGCATTTGATTTCACCGATGTGGTCCAGTTATCTTGACTATGAACTTGGCCCTGCCTTGAATCGTGGCGTGCGCATGCCTATTTTTGAAGGTTTCCGCCGTTTCTGCAAACCCGGCGTAAAGCGGGCCGATATTCAAACTGCGATCAACTACGCAGAATCACACACGACCACGGAATTTGATACTCATCCCAGTCTGGAAGAAAGGGTAGCAGCCGTCGTACCGGGTGCCAAACCCAGCTTCCCTCCCCTGTCTCAGTGCCTGCATTTACTGGGTGGAGAAGCAGAAACAGAGAATGCCTGGTATGCGATGTTTGAAAAAGAAAACCTGCAGCATTGTGACTGGGACAGATATGCTACCGAAGTCTTGCAGGAGCAGAATAAACAGCGATTTGCCGGTAGCTGGATGGACCCGCAAGCCCTGCCCCTGAATGAACTGGTCAAAATGGCGACTGATCCAAACAGCTTATGGGACAGGCTCAGGCCAGAAGGGGTCAGCTTCCTGTCGCCACTGGGCAAGCGTCTGTATGTACTCGAAATCATGGAGTCCTGGATTGCCGCGTGTCTGACGCATTATGGCTATAAAGCCAGCCTGCTGCCTGGCCAGGCACTGACCATGACACGCTCTGACACCAGGCTCATGCCATCAGAATTATTGCAAGCCGCGCTACAATCCAAACTGACTGTCGCTTATCTGAATGGCTTGCAAAAGGATGCTGCATAAACTGCCTAGGCAAGCGGAACGGCGTAATGTAGTGCCGTGTCAAACCTGATGGGCTTGCTGCAAGCGTTTTTCCAGGCGTCTTTGTACGACTTCAAAACACAGGCTCAGCGCCCAATAAACGCAAGCGGCTGCGATGTACAGTGGCAAGGGGCGAAAGCTGGTGGCGATGACTTCCTTGGTCGCCAGCATCAGCTCTGTCACGGTAATGACCGATACCAGAGAAGTATCCTTGATCAAACTGATGAGGGTATTGCTCATGGACGGCACTGCCACACGCATGGCTTGTGGTACGACGATGTAGCGCAGAGTCTGCCCATAATTCAAACCCAGGCTGGAACTGGCCGACCATTGACCGCGGCTGACACCGACTATCGCCCCGCGTATGCTTTCTGACAGATAGGCACCGGCGTTCAGGCTCAGTGCCAGTATTCCTGCCGATGTCGCTGAAAATTCTATACCTATGCCAGGCAAGCCGTAATAGATGACAAAAATTTGTACCAGCAAGGGTGTGCCGCGTATCAGACTGACATAGACAGCAGCTGGCGTGCTGATCAATTTGCTTGGCAATATGCGCGCAACCGCCAGCAAGAAACCCAGTATCAAACCACCCACCATGGCACCAATGGCAAACAACAGGGTATAGGCAACGCCCTTCAACATGACCGGTGCGGCCATTTGCAGCAATTCGAAAATTTCCATGGCGACTTTAAAAAGAAATATCCCCGTGATGACGGGGATAGTAGTGACATCAAATGGATTACATCCACTTAATCATACATGCGTAATCAGCCGGCAATCCATATCAGATAGTATTGCCGACTTAATTTCAGCTTGTTTGTCGCTTATTGTGCAGCAGGTGCCTTGCTGACATCCTTGCCAAACCATTTATTGGATGCCTTGGCAAAGCTACCATCCTTGATGATGTCAGCCAGGGCCGCATTCAGGGCAGCGGCAAACTTGGGGTTATTCTTTTGGAAGGGAATACCATTTTTTGCAATTTCACCGATAGGTGCACCAGCCTTGATAGGCAGATTGCTGGTTTTGACGAGGTAGGCAACCATCAAGCTGTCATTCAATGCGGCATCAACACGGCCAGCTGCCAGATCTTGCAGGTATTCAGGTGCGCCCGGGTAGCTCTTGACTTCAACACCAGCCACCGCCTTGGCACGTTCTTCATAATTGCTACCCTGGCCTACGCCAAGTTTTTTGCCTTTCAGGTCTTCCAGGCTTTTGAATTCGCGCTTTTCATCTTTTTTGACGATGAGCTGTGCGCTGGAAACAGTGTATGGATCAGAGAAATCAAAAGTCTCCTGACGCTTGGCAGTCACGCCCACCTGATTGACGATGACATCAAACTTGCCAGCCGATAAACCTGCAAGTATGCCGCTCCATTCAGAAGTCACGAATTCTGGTTTAACACCCAGTTTAGCTGCCAGTAATTTGGCAACATCAACGTCAAAGCCAGCCAGTTCATTGGTTTTGGTATCTTTAAAATTGAATGGAGGATAAGTACCTTCCAGCGCGATTTTTAAGGTGCCGCGCGTTTTAACAGTATCGAGCAAGTCCGCAGCTGTTGCGGTCAAAGAAGCACCAGCCAAAATAACGCCAGCCAGTAAAGTGGAAATTGTTTTTTTTGTAGAAGTTTTCATCATATCCCTGAGAAGTTTTTTACACCTTCATTATTGATAACAGAAGGCATACACACTGAAACATGCCAGAAAGAAAGATTTATCCGGCGACCTGTATATGATATGGAGTCTGACTACATTAGGACAACGAAGTATTTCTTATTTGCATATACCAAGCTAGTCTATATGCGAAAAACATGGAAGGATTGCAAAACCGGGAATTGACAGCGCGCCTCTTACACTTTTGCCACAAGGAAAAACAGAGGCGCGCCGGAAGGGTCAAAAGGATCAAAAAAGATCAGAAGGAAGGCAAGTCATTCAGGCTGTGACCTGGCGTATCGTCGCTGGCGGTGCTCAAACCACTGGCGCCATCTTCATAATGTATGCCAACCACTTTTGGCCCGAGTATGATGCCATTTTCACCGTGGAACTTTGGTAATACTTCATCGCCATTGGCAATGGTATCCAATACTGTCTGTACATCGGCCTCCTGCGGGTCATCTACCATGGCGGGGGGCATCACCTGGCCACCCTTGCTCTTGCCCCAGCGCACTTTGGCGACACGCTGGCCGCTGCCGTCAAAACGGACTGCTTCAATAAAAAATAATGCCATGATCACGCTCCTCATCAAAGTTGCAAAAAAACCGGGAAGGAAATTGATTGCCCGCCTGCAATTTCTGCTGTTACAGATACTGCTACAGGGCTATTGGGTGTGTGTACATTATCTTGCACCCACAATATGACAGCTGCATGTCAACTGCGCGTCATATTGCCGTGCAAAAAGCTGATCTTAAATGACCATGTTAGCAAATTAAAATCTGCATTCAAGTAAATTTTTAAAGCCCCAATAGCAAAGCGGCTAACAGAGGCTTTTTGCTCTGTCAGCCACTTTTTTTACTGGCAATGCTTACTGAATGTAGTGTAGATAGACTCAGCTCAATTTAGCAGCATGCTCACGTGTAGCGTGGAAAGTTACGCCAGGCCAACGTTCTTGTGTCAATTTCAAATTCACACCCGAGGTCGCCAGGTAAGCCATATTGCCTGCCGCATCATAAGCAATATTGCCGCCAGCGCTGGAACGTTCAAAATCAGCCAGCATTTTCTTGTCATCGCAACTGATCCAGCGGGCGCTGCTGATGCTGGTGCCTTCAAACACGGCATCAACACCGTATTCATTTTTAAGACGGCTGGCTACCACTTCAAACTGCAAGACCCCCACCGCACCCAGCACCAGATCACTGCTGACGACGGGCTTGAATACCTGCACGGCACCCTCTTCACCCAATTGCTGCAAGCCTTTTTGCAATTGCTTGATTTTCAAAGGGTTCAGGATACGTGCCGTACGGAAAAAGTCAGGTGCAAAATAAGGGATGCCAGTAAATTGCAGCAATTCACCTTCAGAGAAACTGTCACCGATCTGCATATTGCCATGGTTAGGCAAGCCTATGATATCGCCAGCGTAAGCCTCTTCCACCTGTTCACGCGAAGATGCCATGAAGGTCACGACAGAAGACACCTTGATCTCGCGATTCAGTCGCAGATGTTTGAGTTTCATGCCGCGCTCGAACCGGCCAGAACAGACTCGCAGGAAGGCGATACGGTCACGATGGGCCGGGTCCATGTTCGCCTGGATTTTGAAAATAAAGCCAGAGAACGGAACCTCTTTAGGTTCAACAGAACGTATCGTCGCATCGCGTTCACGCGGTGCCGGTGCCCAGTCCAGCAAGGCATTCAAAATTTCACGCACACCAAAGTTATTGATGGCAGAACCAAAGAATACCGGTGTCTGCACACCCGCCAAAAAGTCATCCAGACTGAATGGGTGGGATGCGCCATGCACCAGTTCGACTTCCATCTTCAGTTGCTCGATTTCCAGCGGGAACATCTCGACCAGGCGCGGGTTATCGATGCCCTTGATGACTTCAAATTCCTGGTCAGCACGTTCGCTACCTGGCGTGAACAGCAAAATCTCATCTTTCAGGATGTGATACACACCACGGAAAGTCTTGCCCATGCCGATAGGCCAGGTCACTGGTGCACACTGTATTTTCAATACAGATTCCAGTTCATCGAGCAATTCCAGCGGGTCGCGGGTTTCGCGGTCCATCTTGTTGACGAAGGTGATGATGGGCGTATTGCGCATGCGGCAAACATTCAGCAGCTTGATGGTCTGTTCTTCCACACCCTTGGCGGCATCAATCACCATCAGGGCAGAATCGACTGCCGTCAATACACGGTAGGTATCTTCAGAAAAATCCTGGTGACCCGGGGTGTCGAGCAGGTTGACCACGTGGTCGCGGTATTCAAACTGCATGACCGATGAAGCGACCGAGATGCCGCGTTGCTTTTCGATTTCCATCCAGTCAGATGTCGCATGGCGGCCACTTTTGCGCGCCTTGACGGTACCCGCCAGTTGAATCGCGCCCGAGAACATCAGCAGCTTTTCAGTCAGCGTGGTTTTACCCGCATCCGGATGGGAAATAATGCCGAAGGTGCGGCGGCGTGCCACTTCGCGGCTGATCAGGTCTTTCGATGCCGCGCTGGACGTAGTTGTCTCTGAGACTGACTCGTGGCCGGATTCAGCGCTATCGTCTGGGGATGTATTCATGGTGTTCATGCTGATGCCGCAAAAATGAAGAAAAACACGCAAGTTTAGCTGGTATTGGGGGCGAAGTCGAATGTAAGCGCTGCCAGCACCTGTGCAATTTGTCACCCTTTCCAAGAAAAATGAAGGAAATAACAATTCCCCCAAGAGATTTTCTTGCACTTTCCCATGACAATGCCATTATGTGGGCATGACGATATCTACAATAACTTAGTTCACCATGAAGAAATTTGCTCTTACGGCAACATTTTCTCTATGCGTATCCATGTCCATGTCTGCACAGGCGGGTTCTGGTTATTATCTGGTCAGTATCTATGAAAATGAGGGTGAAAAGACCATCGATTTCAAATCCTGGTCTTCATTCCCCGAAAACCGGGCGACCTCGACCGTACCTGAACTGGGTATCAGCTATATGCCTAACAAGACCTGGTACACCGAAGTGTATGCAAGTTGGGCAAAACGTGGCGCAAGTTCGCTGGCAAATAGCGCCTGGACCTGTCAAAACGACTTCTTGCTGACTCATGGACAATATCCGGTTGATCTGGCGCTGCATACCAGCCTGAACAAAAATACCGACAGCAGCCGTGGCATGGACTTTGAATTTGGCCCGGCCATGCAGACTGAATTTGGCCGCATACAGGTAAATACCAATGTATTTCTGGAAAGAACTTACCGCGTCACGCCCACCAGCCGCATACAGATGAAATACCAGTGGCAGGGCAAATACCGTCTGCGGTCTGAGCTGGAATTTGGTTTGCAGGGCTTTGGAGAACTTGGTGACTGGGACAACTGGTCAGCCAGAGCCCGGCAATCTCACCGCGCAGGCCCCATGATTTCTGGCAATGTCAGACTGGGCAATATGCCGGACAGCAAGCAAGCCATCAAGTATGAGGCATCGTATGTCGTCGGCAAACTCAATACCCGCCATGCCGGCGTGTTCAGCATGCGCCTGCAATATGCTTTCTGATCAGAACTCATTTCATAAATAGGATGAGTGCGGACAAGACGATTTGGGATGAAGTGCAAGGCCTTAGGTATGTACCCTGTGCAGCTAAGGCTCATGCCTTAGCAAAGGGCACAACACAGCAATGCGCCCAAATCGTCAGTTCCCGGAGGGTTTGCCTCATAACGCGTATCAGACAGCATAGAATTTATTGTCGGTCGCGCCACTATTAACAGCCGTATCCGCATTGCCAAACCGTGTTATGAGGCAAACGCATCTCACCCTATTTATGAAATGAGTTCTACACACAATTTAATCAGTTTGCTATATCCTCGTCATCTTTGCAGCTTACCATCTTTGGTATTGATTACTCCTTATCTGATATTTCTATGAAAAAGCTACTGATATCCGCTTTCATGCTGGCGCTGGCCAGCTTGCCTCAACTGGGCTTTGCCTGGGGCGCAGATGGACACCAGACGGTAGGTGCCGTTGCCGAAAACCTGCTGGCAGGCAGCAAGGCCGGTGCCCAGGTCAAGGCTCTGCTCGGTGATAACTCGCTGGAAAAAATTGCTGTATGGGGTGATTGCGTCAAGGGTATAGCGCCGGACAAGGATTTTGCCTATACATCTACAGGCCGTTATCCAGAATGTGCTTCTTTCGAGACGGCAGCAGGCATCGCCGCCATGGCTGACTATGTAAAACGCAATAACACCAATTGCAACCCGGCTTCTGACGAAGAAAATTGCCACAAGCAATATCACTATGCCGACGTGGCTTTGCAGCATGATCAATACAAACTGGGCTATGTTGGCACCAGCGATCATGATGTTGTGTATGCGATCCGTGCTGCGGTCATGGTCTTGCAAGGCAAGCCTCAGCCTGCCCCTTTCAATTTCAAGGACAAGCAGGAAGCCCTGATGTTATTGACTCACTATGTTGGCGACTTGCACCAACCGCTGCATGTAGGATCTGTGTTCCTGAATGCGGAAGGCAAGATCGTCAACCCCGATGAAGGCCAGTATGACCGTGGCAGCAATACCGTAGGTGGCAATGCGCTGCAATGCCCATGTGGCAATCTGCATTCGCTGTGGGACGATCTGCCACAGCAATTCAAGCGTGGCCGCATGAATGATGCGCTGACCAAAAAGGCAAAAGCGGTGGCGCCAACCAATGGCACCATTGAAGAATTGCCAGTCTTGTGGGCCAATGATGCCATCCGTGACGCCAGGATTTTGTTTGCGGGCACCCAGTTCAGTAAAAGCACACCGAACCAAAGAGGAAATAACTGGTCTATCGCTTTACCGCTCGAATATGAAAAAACCATGCTGAATATGAAAGAAGATGCGCTGGCGCGTGCCGGTGCCCATCTGGCCCAGTTGTTAAAAACCATCTGGCCTGAATAATTCAGTCTTACCGTCACATTAGGAAATTTTTATGGCTTTCACTCCGCTACGCTGGGCAGGAAAAGGATTCAAGTATCTCTGGAATGCGCTGGATTTCAGCCGCAGGGTATTTTTCAACCTGTTGATCCTGGTTATCCTGATCATGATCATCGTCAATCTTCTCAGCAGCGGGGTGAAAAAAATAGAAAGCAAAACTGCCCTGATCCTGAATCTGAAAGGCACGCTGGTAGAGCAACATGACAGCAGCCCGCGCGAAGCCTTGCTGGCAGAAGCCAGGGGCGACACCAAGAGAACCACGCAGTTGCGCGATGTGCTGGCAGTGCTGGACCAGGCCAGCAAAGACCCGCAAGTCAGCAGTGCCGTCTTGCTGCTCGATGAAATGGGGGGCGCAGGTCTCGCTACCCTGCGTGAAGTGGCAACTGCGCTTGACCGCTTCAAGGCCAGCGGCAAAACCGTGGTCGCCTGGGGTTCCAGCTTTGACCAGCGCCAGTACTATCTGGCTTCGCATGCGAATGAAGTCTATCTGCATCCCATGGGTACCGTGTCGATCACGGGCTTTGGTAAATACCGCAATTACTACCGCGATGCGCTCGACAAAGTTGGTGTCACCGTCAATGTGCTCAAGGCTGGTAACTTCAAGAGCTTTGGTGAACCTTATGTCGCCAACGGCCCATCCAAAGAAGCGGCAGAAGCTGAGGCTTATTTATACAATGGTCTGTGGAAAACCTATACCACCGACGTAGAAAAAGCCCGCAAACTGCCAGCAGGCGACATCATGCGCGGCATCAATGACCTCGGTAAATTGCTGACCGATGCTAGTGGCGACCTCGCCAAACTGGCGATCAATACCAAGCTCGTTGATGGTTTGAAAACCCGTGATGAATTGCGTGAACTGATGCTCCAGCGCGGTGTCAGGGACGAACAGATCAAGACCTTCCGTCAGATTTCTTTTGACGATTACCTGGCCAGGGTCAAGACCAAGGCATTTGGTGATGCCGTTGGTGTCATTGTTGCTGCTGGTGAAATCAGCGAAGGAAGCGCGCCTCCAGGTTCCATCGGTGGTTTATCGACTTCACAAATGATACGTAAAGCCAGAGAAGATGACAGCATCAAAGCTGTTGTGTTGCGGGTAGATTCTCCCGGCGGCAGTGCCTTTGGTTCTGAACTGATACGCCGCGAACTGGAACTCACGCGCAAGGCAGGCAAACCCGTCGTGGTATCCATGGGCGACGTTGCGGCATCCGGCGGTTACTGGATTTCGATGGCAGCTGACGAAGTGATTGCAGATGAAGCCACGATTACCGGTTCCATTGGCGTTATCGCGATTTTGCCATCTGCTGACAAGGCGGCTGACAAACTGGGGGTACACACTGCTGGTTCACCAACCACCTGGCTGGCCGATCCATTCAATCCCCTGCGTCCTTTCAATGCGCGTTTTGCCCAAATTTTGCAAGCCAGCATAGATCACACTTATGCTGAGTTCACCTCCAAGGCAGCGGCAGCCCGTAAAACCACGCCAGAGAAAATCAATGAAGTTGCCCAGGGCCGTGTCTGGACTGGTACCCAGGCCAAGGAAAGAGGCCTGATTGATACCATAGGTAATTTTGGTGATGCACTGAAGTCCGCATCGACCCGCGCCAAGCTGGGTGCTGATTACCGCGTCAGCTATATAGAACGCGAGCCTTCCAGGATAGACCGTATTTTGAGTATCTTTGATGCCAAGCTCGCCAAGGTATTGCAAGACAATTTCAAACTTGCTGCCGTACCTACCGGTCTGCCACCAGCGGCTGCAAGCCAGGTGTTGAACGACCTGAGCTGGTTATCAGAAGTCAATAAAGAAGGCAAAGGCTTCACTGCATTGACACATTGTCTGTGTACATCACCTTAGTGTCATCTGGGCAAAGGATAAAAAAGTCCCGCATCTTGCGGGATTTTTTTTGTCCACAAAAATGCAGGCGTCAAAGATCAGGAAGCAAAGTTCAAAGATGATCAAGATCATAAAGGTCATAAAGAGCGATATGACAAATGTCATCTCAAACTGATGGCATTTGCCTCTGTTGCAACCTTACCTGGCAGGGCAAAATGAAAACATAACCAACAAGGAGTTATTCTATGCATAAAACCACTCTCGCCCTGGCACTGGCTGTTTGCGCTTGCACTATTCATTTCCCAGCAACTGCTGCGAGTTTTTTGATTGAACATGTGCGCGTGTTTGATGGCCAAAAAATCCAGACTAATAAAAATGTACTCATCGTCGATGGAAAAATCCAGGATAGCAATTTCACCGGCAAGCCTGCCGCTGATACCACCATCGTCAATGGCAAAGGCCGCACCTTGTTGCCAGGCCTGATTGATGCCCATGTACATGCATTCCAGGACCAGGAACTGCCACTCCTTTATGGCGTAACCACACAGATCGACATGTTCAGCAATGTCGAGATGCTCAAGGCCATCAATGAAAAAATGCGCAAGGGCGAGAACCGCGACCGCGCCGACATCATCTCTGCTGGCACACTCGCCACTGCGCCCGGTGGCCATGGCACAGAATATGGTATGCCCATCCCTACCTTGACCAAGCCTGAAGAAGCACAGGCGTGGGTGGATGCCCGTATTGCCGAAGGCTCACATTTTATCAAGATCGTCATAGAGCATGGCAGTGAAAAACATCCCTTCAACAGCTTGGACAATGCTACCGTCAAGGCACTCGTCAAGGCGGCACACTTGCGCAACAAGCTCGCTGTTGTCCATATAGGTACCCTGAAAGAGGCACAGGATGCGCTGGATGCCGGTGCAGATGGCCTCGTGCATCTGTTCACCGACAGGCAAATCAGTGAGCAGGATTTGCGTGCACTCGTCAACAGAGCAAAAAGCAAACATGCTTTCGTCATACCGACTTTTGCAGTGCTGGATAGTATCGCCGGTCTGAAAGAACAGGATGTATTGTCTGATAAACGCATGATTGCCCTGCTCAGCAAATCGCAAATGCAGCCACTGAATACACCGTATGGCCACAAACCTGATGCTGATTTGCTCAAGGCACCAAGAAAGCTAACAGCGGCCATGCATGCGGCAGGCATTCCTGTCCTGGCCGGTACCGATGCTGGCAATGCCGGCACCCAGTATGGCATCAGCCTGCATCATGAACTCGCTGCACTGGTTGAGGCAGGCCTGAGCCCAATAGCAGCACTGGCGTCAGCCACATCGGTACCAGCCACTGCCTTCAGGCTGAAAGACCGTGGCCGTATTGCCAGGGGCTACAAAGCTGATCTCTTGCTGGTTGATGGTGAGCCTGACAAAGATATTCTCAATACACGCAATATTGTCGATGTATGGAAGGATGGCGAAAGGGTCACCGCACAACGTGAACAAAAACTGCAGGAAGTCAGCAAACAAAGCATGCAAAAAAACCTGCTGGTAGAAATTCCTGCAGATGGACGCATAAGCCTGTTCAGCAAAGACAAACTGGCCAGCCCTTTTGGCTCAGGCTGGTATCCATCCAATGATGCCCCCATGAGTGGCAAATCCACAGTCACGCTGAAAGTCCTCGAGTCTGGCAAGGACGGCGATGCCCCTGCGAATGCGCTCTCGGTCTCTGGCAGCATCAACCCCGGCTTCGCTTATCCCTGGGCTGGTGTGGCTTTTTTCCCCGGCAATACACCTATGGAAGCAGTCAATCTCGGCAATGCCAATACCTTGAAATTCCGAGTCAAGGGTGATGGCAGAGACTATAGCGTGGGCATCAGCATGCAAGGCAGTTTTATTCCCGTCTCAGTCAGTTTCAAAACCACGTCAGACTGGCAGGAAATCTCTATCCCCTTCACTAAATTCAAGGGGATGGACCCTAGTATCATCACTATCCTCGCCTTCAATGCCGGGCCGCAAACCGGTGAATATCATTTTGAAATTGCCGACATCCGCCTTTTGAAGGAATAATGCTGCATTCTTGTTTCAACACCCCGGGGTAAAGCCGTCACCATGCCAATCTTATCAATTCTCTCTTTCCCCTGGGTGCCAGTGCGTTATGGCAAGGCACCCTACTTCTGGCTACTCTCGTTTGCCATTTTTGGCTGGAAGTATTTATACGTGACACCCACAGCTGAGGAAATCGCTTTTCTGGCACTGAGCCTGTTGCTGTTCCTGCCGGTTTATTTTTACAGCTTCTGGTGCTCAGGCTGGCGCCTGTATGCATGCATCTTATTTATATGCGCCCAGGGTATCGTGTGGGCACCTTATAACTATGGCGGTTCCACTTTTTGCATATTTGCTGCCACCATCTGTTCGCGTTTGCCGGATACCCGCAAGGCTTACCTGACTTTATTCTGCATCGGCATCACGATAGTCAGTGCCAGCCTGCTGATGCATCTGGATTCTTATTTCTGGGTACCGGCGCTGATCTTTAGCATCCCCAGCGGGGCTGGCGCCATCATCAGTGAACGTCTTGGCCGCAGCAATGAAAACCTGCTCAAGAAGCAGGAAGAAGTCGAATACCTGGCCGCCCTCGCTGAGCGCGAACGCATCGCCAGGGACTTGCACGATTTGCTTGGTCATACCCTGTCAGTGATTACCCTGAAGGCCGAACTCGCCGGCAAACTGCTGGACAGAAATCCCGAGGTCTGCAAAAAAGAGATCAATGACATAGAGCACACGGCCCGGCAGGCACTGGCCGAAGTGCGGGCCGCCGTCATCGGCTATCGCGCCACTGGCCTGGGACATGAACTACAGTCTGCGAAAAAAACTCTGGACGCGGCAGAAGTAACCCTGCTCAGCGAGATTGAGCAATTCACCATACCCTCAGCACAAGAACACGTGTTGGCGCTGGCATTACGTGAAGCCATCACAAATATCATACGGCATGCCCATGCCAGCCAATGCCACATCAGGCTTTACCAGCAAGATGCGCATGTCATCTTGAAAATCAGCGACAATGGCGTCGCCGGACAAACTGGTGCAGTACGCAAAGGTAGTGGTTTGAACGGTATGAGTGAACGTGTACTGGCCCTGGGTGGAAGCCTGCAAGTACAGGTAGCACCAGACGCCACAGGCCTGCACCTGGAATTATCTTTGCCCTTGAAAGAAAAGACATGATACGCATCATCATCGCCGAAGACCAGGCCCTGGTATCTGGCGCACTGGCCGCCCTGTTGGGCCTGGAAGACGACCTGAAAGTCATTGCACTCGCAAAAAACGGCCAGGAAGCCTTGGCCTTGTGCGAAAAAGAACAGCCAGACATACTCGTTACTGATATAGAAATGCCCCTGATGACAGGGCTGGAACTGGCAGCAGCAATTGCAGAGAAAAAGCTCAACAGTAAAGTCATCGTGCTGACCACCTTTGCCCGCAGCGGCTACCTGCGCCGTGCCATGGCCAGTGGCGTGCGTGGTTACATGCTCAAGGATGCGCCTGCCGATACGCTGGCAGCAGCCATACGCACTGTGCATGGCGGTGGCCGCGCTATCGCTCCCGAGCTGGCGATGGAAAGCTGGGGCGGCGAACAAGACCCGCTGAGCGAGCGTGAACGCCAGGTTTTACGACTGGCAGGGTCGGGTTCCAGCAGTACAGAAATTGCCAAAATCATGCATTTATCTGAAGGCACGGTGCGCAATTACCTGTCAGAAGCAATCAGCAAACTGCATGCAAAAAACCGTGTAGATGCCTATCGCCTGGCGCGTGATCAAGGCTGGTTGTAAATTCTCAGGCGGCCTATAATTGGAAGGATCGATAGCAAGGAGTAAAAGAATGAAGGCGATGAGAAAAGCAGTTATTTTTTGGATATGCAGCCTTCCCTTGCTTTCTTACGCTCAGCAAACCGCGCTTGAAGCGAAGTCAGACGCGCTGCGCGAAGCCGCCATGAGTGCATTTGAAAAAAATCACGACCAGAAAAAAGCATTGCAACTGAATGCCGCAGCCCTCAAGCTCAGTCGCTATTTGCCAGCGAGTAGCTGGCGCACTGTAGAAAATTATGATGACGCCGGCTTGTATTATTACGAGAGTAATAAATGGAAAGCATCTGCCCAACACCAGGCAATTGCAGTCTTGCTGGCTTGCGGCATGGAAGAAAGCAAGGCCATGTTCCCGGTATATGTAAAACGCCTGGGATTTGCTTTTTCCAAATACCGGCCTGGCGAAGATTTTGCATCTATCGCTGCCAATCCACTGTTGCTCCTGAAAGATATCCCGCTGAATCTGCGTGCCTATGCCGACTTGAGAAGACGCTATTTCAAGACCATCAAACTCAAGCCTGATGCGCAGACTTCGACAGCAACTTATCTCTACAAAATAAAGCCCGAAACACTGCCAGCCACATGCTATCTGCCGCAGGACCAGACCGAAGAGCAAGCAGTCAGGAGTGAATAAGCTTCTTGCAAACAGGCTACAATAGCGCCAATTCTTCCGCAATCAGAGTTAGCGTAAATTGCAAGATTATTTATCCCATGTCAGCCTCGCCCCACATCCCCTGCTGGCGGATGTCTGCATGCATTTTCTCGTCAAGGATATTCCAGACTGCTGGTACACCGTACCTGCCAGCCCTCTACCTATGTTGCTTGTGGTTACGCACGGGGCTGTTGAAATGGAAAACGGGCAAGCATTACCTCCCCTGACTGTCGTAGGCCCCAGCCGTCATCGCTACCGTGGCAAGGCTCAACCCGGCTCAAGATTCATTTCAGCCGCGTTCCGCCCTGGCAAGCTCAGCGCTATCCTTGGATATCCGGTGGATGAATTCAGTGATGCTGTCATTGATCTCGTCGATGTGCTGCCGCCATCCAATTGCCATGAATTCCAGGACAAACTGCATGCTGCCTGCGACACTGCTGCCAAAGTAGAAGTGGTGCAAGACATGTTGCTACGTTGGCGTTTGCTGGAAAAACCACGCATCGCCCCGCTGGCAATGCCACCTCACTGGATCAGCAAACCAGGCGATGAGCTGGCTGACCAGCTCGGTCTGGGTACCAGACAGTTTGAGCGACGCTTCCTGGCCAGCTTTGGCCTGAGTTTGCGCAGCTACAAACAGCACCTGCGTTATGGCGCGTCGCTGATGCAAGTCATGCTGGGCAACTTGTCAGCCCCTACCTGGGCCGAATGTGCGATCAGCTTTGGTTACGCCGACCAGGCGCACATGAACCGTGACTTTGCCCGCTTTACCGGCCATACGCCAGCCCAGCTCATGCGTGGGCTGGCAGCGCAGGACCCTGCGCTCTGGGCCTTTCGTTTTAATGAAACTGATATAGGCAACATGTTTATTCCGCTAGATGAAATCGATGTCGTTTCGGTTCAAGACCAGCTTATCGCCTGAATCCATAATCGGGATTTCTCATACCAGGCAAGCAAGGAACCCCATCATGGAAGAACAAACAGGTTTGTTTCAGGATTCATACATCCTCACCAACGTCAACGATCTGATGAACAAGGTACAGAGCAACAGCATGTGGTACTTGTCCTTTGGCCTTGCCTGTTGCGCAGTCGAGATGATGCAGGCTGCCAGCGCACGGTATGACATGGACCGCTTTGGATTCATGCCACGCGCCAGCCCACGCCATGCAGATTTGATGATCGTTGCCGGCACCCTCACCAATAAAATGGCCCCAGCTCTACGAAAAGTCTATGACCAGATGGCAGAGCCACGCTATGTGATTTCCATGGGTTCTTGCGCCAATGGCGGTGGCTACTACCACTACTCTTATTCTGTCGTGCGCGGTTGTGACCGTATCGTGCCAGTCGATATCTATATCCCAGGTTGCCCACCTACGGCAGAGGCCTTGATTTACGGCCTACTGCAGTTACAAAGCAGAATCAAGCGCAGCAATAGCTTCGCCCGATAATAAAGGCTCTGGTATTTCAGAAATACAGGGAATCATATCCATGACCATTTATCTGCGATATGCCTTCCCATAACTGCCGTCAAGTTTGCCTTTTGCCCAGTCCGCCATCAAATCGTAAAAACCTGGCGTAATACGTGTCTGCTTGCGCGTGCCATCTTTTGCTTCTGTATATTCCCACATGCCGTGACCAGTATCGGGGAAGCGGTAAATCGTGATATTACTGCCCCGGCGACGCAGACTTGAGAGCCGTTCCAAACTCACTGCACCCGGAGCCTGGCGGTCTTCATCCGCGAATACCCACATCTGTGGCACGTCAACTTTGCTCAAGACCTGCATGGGATCAAGCGACCAGTCAATATTCAGCTTGTCGAATTTTGGTACGCCGTTACGGCGCAAATCATCTACGGACATGCTCAGGAACACGCCTGAATATCCGCCCTTTATACTGGTGAACCAGGCTTCTTTGCCAAACTGCTTCTGGATATCAGCAAGCTCATCAAACCCTTCTTTCAAATCAGATCTTGCTATTTTTGCTGTCACATCGGTGACCTTGCTGGCTTTGGCTAGTATGTCGTCGCCATACCCGTGATCGCGTAATTCCTTGCTGACCTGCTCCGCATCCTGCCCCGTAATATCAACCGCCAGGCCAAAGCCAATCCCAAGAAACTCTGCCCTGGCCCGCGCTGCCGCGAGTGGCACTATCCACCCACCCTGACTCAAGCCTATGAGACCAAAACGACCGTAGCGCCCGGCTGCCAGTCGTCTGGCTTCATGCGAAGCTGCTACCAGGTCATCGGCCAGGCGGGGGAAGTTTTGGGTATATTCTCCTTGCGAAAGTCCGGTACCGCGTTTGTCGTACACAAAGACCGAAATACCCCGCCCGAGCATTTGATAAGGGTCACCTGCACGGTCTATCCAGCCAGTGCCTTCTGAGCCATGTGCATAGACGACCAGGGGTGTATTTTTCCCGGCACCGGGCGGCTCCATAGCTTCCATCAAGCGACCTGCGAGTATGACACCACCAGATTCAAATCGCGTGTTCAACTCGGAAATGGCCAGCTTGTTCCAGACCTCATCTCCCCGAACCAGGACTGCATTCTTTCCACATATGAGCGTAGTCCCGGAATCCAGCGTATTGCCAAGCATCCCGTTGTTGAAGCTGTAGTTAAATCCTTTGTCTGCCTTGGTCACGACAACAAATGCCTGTTTGTCTTTTTGAAAAATACCTATCTCACAAGGCGCCGGTATAAAAGAGCTGGACTTCAATACATCAGGCACAGTGATAACCTGTGCAAACAGGATGGGACATGCTAGCGTGCATGCAACAAACAGGATAGAAGATAATATTTTCACGCATTTCTCCAAGAGGAATCAATGCCGTGGATGCTATGCGGTATTGTCGTTGCCAGCTCTTGCAATCCGATGAATGCAAGATTTCGATGACTCAAACCCTGATCAAAGGCTTTGGAATAAATGTAGCGTGAAAAAAAACCAGTAAAACTGCGGGCTGCAGCTTTACTGGTTTAGTTTGGATTTGGCCTGTTTTGGCCTATGCTGACAAGTCGCTTATACCGTTGCCAAATGCGCTTGCAGCACAGAGCGCAAAGTCGCCGTTGGCCGCTGGATCAGTTTGGCCAAGTGACCACTGCCATCATACAAACCACCTTGTGCAGCGCCTGTATCTGATTGCGCCAGGACATGAGCAAAACCTTCTGGCAAACCAAATGACACGAGCAAGTCCTTGTACTCAGTCTCCGCATAGTTCACATAGGCGACAGGCTTGCCTGATAGTTCAGCCAGGGTCGCAGCCAACTCACTGAGAGTGAATGCCTGGTCACCGGCCAGTTCATAGATCTTGCCACCCTGATCATGACCGGTCAGTGCCGCTGCAGCAGCCGCAGCGAAATCGGCACGGGAAGCTGCAGAGAATTTACCTTCACCTGCTGCCCCAAATACCTTGCCAGTTTGCAGCGCCGTGCCCACTGCAGAAAAATAGTTTTCTATATACCAAGCATTGCGCAAGAAGACGAAAGGCAGGCCGCTGTCGCGTATCAGTTGTTCTGTCGCTATATGTTCCTGGGCCAGCAAAAGTGGTGAAGTATCTGCGTGCAGGATGCTGGTGTAAGCAATTAATTCCACGCCTGCATTCTTTGCGGCCTGCACCACATTATTGTGCTGTTCCAGTCTTTGTCCAATTTCGCTGGAGGACACCAGCAAGACTTTTTTCACTCCCTGCAAGGCTGTCGCCAAAGTCTCTGGCTGGCTGTAATCACCCTGGCGAACCTGCACACCACTGGCGCGCAAATCCTCTGCCTTGCTGACATCCCTGACGATGGCAACGATCTGATTAGCCGGGACTGTGCCCAACAAAGCCTGTATCACCAGACGTCCCAATTGCCCACTTGCACCTGTTACTGCGATCATATTTATTTCTCCTGTTATGTGAAAATTCGTCAATATTCATCAAAATTCATCAAAATTCATCAATTTTTAAGTGCAGAATCCCAGTGTTCGTCTGCTTTTCCATCCACTATCCGCCAGGTATCAAACCAGGTGGTGGTGTATAAAAGCTGTCCAGTGGTCTTGTCCCTGACTGGCAAGGGATACATGACTGTTACCAGGTCACCTTCGGCAATGACTGCAACCACAGGTTTCGTCATTTTTTCCGGTATGGGTGTGGCCTGGACTTTTCTGACGTCGATAAAATATTTCACCACGCCAGCAAGGCCGGACGCTGCGTTCGGGTTGTGCTGCAGGTAGCGCTTGGACAGATACTTGTCCGCCAGTTCCCAATGGCCGGCCTCCAGCAAGTCTTTCACGATGTGATAGACCACTTGCTTGTTGGCATGCAGCTTTGGATCACTGCTGCTGAACAGCAGATCAGGGTTTTCGCCCCCTACAACCGGCTCCTGCGCATGGCTGGACGACGGTAGAGCCATCAACAAGGTAGATAAGGTGAGCGCAGACATGGCACCCAGGCCCAGGTTTTTCTTAAAACGGTATATCTGTTTTTTCATGACAAAGTCTCTCCTAGCTTCGATATACTTGTATTAGCGATCGAATCAAGGTCTATAATAGAGACTATGTCTAAAAATTGTAAGGAGGCAGTTTTTCGTGCCAAGGTTACCAAAAGTGAACCCATCTAAAGCGGTGGGGATGGCATCGGATTTTGATCCTGCCATGTGCCCAGTCAGGAATGTGCTTGACCATATCAGCACCAAATGGACGCCGCTGATCTTGTTGACACTGCAAGCGGGCTCTTTGCGCTTTAGTCAGCTACATAAGCAAGTACCTGACATTTCCAAGCGCATGCTAACCCAGTCTTTGCGCGATCTGGAAAGAGATGGTTTATTGAGTCGAAAAGTGTTCCCGACCAAACCACCCAGTGTGGAATATGAATTGACCCCGCTAGGTATCTCGGTCATGCTGCCTTTGGGCGCCCTTGTAGATTGGGCAGACAAGAATTTTGAAAAGATTAAATTATCGAGGCAGGCGTTTGATCAAGAGAATGAAGCTGCGTAAGCCCTGCATAGCACTGACCGAGACTGTAGCAGGCTATCTACGCTTTGTTCAACTCGCGCATGCTATTGATAGCGTCTTCTGACAACCAGACCAGAGTATTCATATACGTCTCGATGCGATCGACCAGCTCTGCTCTTGGGCCATTTTTCCATTCGCTGGAACCATAGAAGGCATCTTGCTCTGCTTCCAAAGCTGCGCGACTGGCATAAGAACGTACCAGATAATATGTCGCTTCTTCATGATCAGAATGTCCGTAAGCGACTACATCCATATTCCTGCTTTTTAGCATGGGTACAGCAACGGTATGCACGGCCTGGTGGAAGGCCTCGGCAACGCCGGGTTTGAGACGATAGGTGCGAATTTCGACCAAGCGGGTCATAGTTTTGCCTGTCAGGGTTCATTTGAGAATCGTCATGCTAGCACAAGCTGCTGGCATCCACTTATCATCAAAAAAACGTACTGACATGGACGAACAAGATCAGTGATGACGCCTATGTCTTCTGCTTATCTTTGCCTTGATTTCTTCTTTATAGCCCAGCAATTTCCCTATATTCAGGGCGTCGGTCCAGCGTGCCGACCCTGCCCGTGCATTCAGCAAAATCATGGTGGCCTTTTTACCTGCCAACTTGACTCGCATGATGAGACAGGCACCTGCTTCATTGGTGAAGCCGGTTTTTGATAGCAGGATGTCCCAGCCTTTTTTACCGATCAGGCGGTTGGTGTTGTGGAATTCACGGCTGAGCCCATTCTTCAGGGTGACGCTGTCTTCACTGTCGGTCGTAATGTCAGTAATTTCCGGATAGCGTGATGCAGCTTGTGCCATCTTCACCAGGTCAGCAGCTGTCGAGGTATTTTCTGGCGACAAGCCAGTCGCTTCGCGAATGACAGTGTGCCCCATACCTAAAGCAATCAATTTGGATTTAACGGCGACCATAAAGGCACCCTGACCACCAGGATAAGTGCGGGACAGAGCAGCGGCAGCACGGTTATCAGAGGACATCAGTGCCAGTTGCAAGGCCTCACGACGCGTCAGGCTTGATCCTATAGGGACATGGGAGCGGCTATGCTTGAGCTGGTCTTTATCCTCTTCTTCTATAGAGATTTTCTCGTCCATATTCGCTTTGCTGTCGAGCAGCACCATGGCTGTCATAAGCTTGGTCAGCGAGGCAATTGGCACGACCGCATCGGCATTTTTTTCCAGCAGCACCTGGCCATTACGCTCATCAACAACAATGGCATTCTGGGCACTTAATTGCATGGCAGACAGGC
The DNA here is from genome assembly GCF_049340245.1 of Undibacterium sp. TC4M20W. Taxonomy (NCBI): domain Bacteria; kingdom Pseudomonadati; phylum Pseudomonadota; class Betaproteobacteria; order Burkholderiales; family Oxalobacteraceae; genus Undibacterium; species Undibacterium sp. TC4M20W. Next base: position 91,816 of record NZ_JBMPPI010000020.1, on the reverse strand, counting down.
TGCCACAGTACAACATCAGGACAACTAATAACTTGGGCTTCAACATCTGGGCACATCGATTCTGTCACGGGATTAAACAAATAAGGCTGACGCAAAACTGCTAAGGCAAAAGACTAACTTGAGCATAACAATTTTGCGTCAACATTATAGAGAAAAACCAGCTTGCATACAGGCGGCAAATTTTGCTCGCTACATGCAAACCGGTTTTTTCACAACTGAAGATTACTTACCAGAGTAGATAATATCTGCACGGCGGTTTTCTGCCCACGCAGCTTCATCGCTACCTGTGGCTTTTGGTTTTTCTTTACCCAGGGACACCGCTTCCATTTGCGCTTCAGGCACGCCCAGCAAAGACAGGGATTTACGCACGGCTTCTGCACGTTTCTGGCCCAGCGCCAGATTGTATTCACGACCACCACGTTCGTCGGTATTACCCTGAATCAGGATTTTCTTGCCATTATTGGCACTCAGGTATTTGGAGTGGGCGTTGACAGTACCGCTATACTCAGTTTTGACAACGTATTGATCGAAGTCAAAATAGACACTACGCTTTGCCAATGGACTATTAGGATTATTCAAATCATCAACTTCTGCTTTTAACGGAGCAACTGTACGTGTATCTACTACGGGAGGCTTGGTTGTTGTCTTCGTTTGTTCTGCCGGTTGCTCAGCCACTTTTACTGGTGAACTGCAAGCTGCCAATAAAACTGCTACTGCTACCAGACCGGCGGCGCTTTTGATTGTGTTGATTGCACGCATGTAAATACCCTCTAAATTTTTAATTGGTCGATTCAAACCTGATGCATAAATCAAGCGCTACCAGGTAGTATGAAGCAACGCCATCTTGCCTCAGGAAACTTAGGCGAATCTTAAAAAACCGTGTTACCAGCAATCAAACACAGAGTTTTGTCAAAAATATGAGCGTTTTTCAGCCTGGCAGGGTATGAGAAGCAGGAAACAGGATAATTACTTCCAACCCGCCCAGGGCTGCGTCAGCCAGGCTGATACTGGCATGATGGCGGTCAGCAATCGCCTTGGCGATGGCCAGACCCAGGCCGCTGCCGCTTTTATTGGTACCTGCGACACGATAAAAGCGGTCAAAGATACGTTCACGTTCTTCTGGCGCGATGCCGTCGCCAGTGTCCTGTATAGCAAGCCGCACTCCATCTTTGTCGCGGCCCAGACTGATCTGTACCCTGCCCTCGTCCTGTATATAGCGCACGGCATTGTCGAGCAGGTTGCGTATCATGATGCGCAGGCTTTCGCTATCACCTTGCAGTTCAAGCAGCTCAGTCATTTCTGCATTGATGATGATTTTCCTGGATTGCGCAAAGGGCATGACATCGCTGACTGCCTGTTCTATGCAGGTGTTCAGCGTAATGTTTTGAAAACTCAGGCTGGCTTGTGAAGTCGGGTCTTGCCTGGCCAGCGCCAGCAATTGTTCAACCAGACGAGAAGCACGATCGACACCACCTAGCAGGCGATTGATGGCTTGCTCGTGACTTTTTTCATCCTTGACCCTGCCGAGGTTTTGCACCTGCAAGCGCAAGGCGGTGATGGGCGATCTGAGCTCATGTGCGGCATCTGCAACAAAGCGTTGTTGTGACTGTATCGCCAGACCCATGCGGCTAAGTAGCGAATTCAATTCCGTCACCAGCAGGGAAACTTCTTTCGGCACGCCATCTGACGACACCGGATCAGTCGAATTGGCATTGCGGTTGGCCAGTTCACTACCTATGCGATTAAGAGGTGCCAGCACAGAGTTGATTCCCCACCAGACTGCGCAAAACAAGAGCAGGGACACAGGTATCACCGGCCACAAGGTACTCAGTGCAAAAGATATTGCCCTGTCCCTGCGCGAACCCATTTTTTGTGCGACCTGAATGACGCGCTTGTTTTCTTCTGCGGCATACACGCGCCAGTCGCCGTTTTCCAGCGTCACTGTTGAATAACCTAGCGCAGCTTGCTTGGGCAGGCTGCGGTGCTGGCGTGACTGGTAAACCCTGGCACCATCCTCAGACCATACCTGCACGACAAAATCGAAATCATCAATCTCTGTACCTGGCAGATTATGCCAATCGACCTGGTCAAAATCACCGTCCTGCAAGGCCAGTGCCATTTGCTGCATGTGGTAATCAAACAGCTTGTTGGCTTCGCCGATGGCGGCATGCAAGGAACTGGCAAACTGCAAGGCAGCCGCAGCCAGAATGGCGATGCCAAACAAGAGCATCATTTGCAGGCGCAAAGACTTCATGTGTTTTTCTCGACCACGCTTTTTTCAACCATGTTTTTCTCAACCATATAGCCAACGCCACGCACATTGACGATGAATTTTTGCCCCAGCTTTTTGCGCAGGCCGTGGATATACACTTCGACCGCATTGCTTTCTATTTCTGAAGTGGCACCGAATAACTGGTCTTCCAGACGGCTGCGCGACAGTATGGCACCTGGGCGTGCCACCAAAGCATCAAGTATCGTCCATTCACGCGAAGACAGTATGACTTGTTCTGCGCCGCTAAATACTTGCCGCGTCGTGGTATTGACGACGACATCGCCGCACACGTAAGAAGTATCAGTACGGCCATGTGAGCGCCTTACCAGGGCATGCATGCGGGCGATCAATTCATCCAGATCAAAAGGTTTGACGAGGTAATCGTCTGCACCTGCATGCAGGCCGCGCACCCTATCAGGCACGGCGTCGCGCGCAGTCATTACCAGCACTGGTAATGTGTCACCGCGCTTGCGTAAGGCTTTTAAAATGTCCATGCCGTCGCGCTGTGGCAGACTCAGGTCCAGCAATAACACATCATAGCTATGGAATTGCAGGGCAGCCTCGGCAGCTTCGCCATTGCTGAGCCAATCGACCAGATTGGCTTCGCTTTCCAGGGCAATCTGTATGTTTTCACCTATCATGGTGTCGTCTTCGACGAGCAGGACTTTCATGTTTTGTATGTGCTTGATGTGTGAAAGGACGAGTGAAAGGACGAATGAAACAATAAGTGCAGCGTGATTGTACGCCATGGCCGGATTCAAAAGATATGCTGCAAATCACTTGACAGGCGTCGCCATTTAATCTTTAATTTCTGTAACGACAGAAATTAAAGAAATAAAGGAAAAATAATGGCACAAACACAATTTTCATTACGCAAATGGCTGATACGCTGGCTGTATGCCGCAGCCTTCACTCATTTGCTGATCGGCATCTTGTTGCCCTGGATCAGTGCCACAGGTCTGGTGGAGGTTTATCACCAGCTCATAGAAAGCCATTTCTGGCCACAGGCTGCACCAGATGCGGCGCGCAATATGCAAGTCTGGTGGATGAGTCTGTTTGGCGCTACCGTGCAAACTGTGGGCTTGTGGATGGGGGCGCTGATTTACCTGGGAAACCAGCACCGCAGCCGCTTTGCCTGGCTGTGGCTGATGATAGGCATACTGGTATGGGCACCGCAAGATATGTTGATTTCCATGCAGGCAAATATGCTGATCAATGTCTGGATAGATGCATTCGCGGTGCTGAGCATGATCCCGCCTCTGTTGGTTTTATGGAAAATGGATGCGCCCGTGACTGAAAGAAAAAATTGAAAGAAAAAACTGAAAGAACAGCATGAACCCAGATAGCAAACCCATCCCGTCAGAAGGTGAATTATTCAGGAAAATCCTGGGCAAGGAATGGCTGAAACTGCACCCGGATATCCAGGCAAGGTTTGCCAAAAACCCTGAGCCTGACAAGCCACTGTACTACACTGGCCAGCTCAGCGAACTGAGCTGCTCAAGAATAGGCAAACTCTTGGGTCACCTGACCAAACCGATGATAGCCGGGGCCTTGATCCCTTATACTGATCATGACTTCCCTGTCGATATCATGGTGTATTCCAAGCCAGATTGCCCTTCTATCTTCAAGCAAAGAATATACCGCCTACACAACAGGTCGCCGATACAGTTCACGTCGTATATGCAAGAAAGTGAAAAAGGCGAAGTGCTCGAATATGTAGGCATGGGTCTCGGTATGAAACTAATCTTGCACGTGCATGAAGGCAATCTCTACTTCACCAGCGATGGTTACTTCTGGGATGTACTGGGCTACCGCATACCGATACCCGGAATTTTCACGCCTGGCAAAACTTATCTGTGCCATCGCAATGACAATCCTGAGCAATTCAATATCCGCATAGAAATCAAACACGCCTTGTTTGGCCGCACCTTTACCCAGGTCGGCGTTTTCAAGGAAATTCATCCTGAGGCTGCATCATGAACACCCATCTGCTTGCCCTGCAATTAATGGCCGCACAAGGCTTGCTCGGCGCTTTCGATACCCTGTATCACCATGAACTGACCGAGGCCTTGCCACAACGCGCCAGCGCTCGCAAAGAGCTGGGCATACATGCGACCCGCGCGCTTATCTACAGTTTGCTGTTCGTTGGTTTGTCAGCATGGGCCTGGCATGGTGCCTGGGCCATCGTGCTATTGCTGGTGTTTGGTGTGGAAATAGTCCTGACCTTGTGGGACTTTGTCATTGAAGACCAGACCCGACTTTTACCAGCCACTGAACGCGTGACGCATACCGTACTCGCGATTAACGGTGGTGCCTTTATCACCTTGTTGATATTAAATACGCCTGAGTGGTTTGCTGCTCCTACACAAATGCTATGGCTGCCACAAGGTTGGCTCAGTGTATTCCTGGCCTTATGTGGAGTGGGCGTTGGCCTCTCAGGCATACGTGATGGGCTGGCAGCACTGCGACTCGGCAAACTGGCCGACAAGGATAAACAGGCATCCACCATACATTTCAGCAATCAATCAGAGCAGGTTCTGGTCACCGGTGCCACCGGTTTTATCGGCAGCTTGCTGGTCAAGACCTTACTGGCCGATGGACAGCAAGTGACGATACTCAGCCGCAATCCCAAACAGGCAAGCTGGAAGTTTGATGGCAGGGTAAGGGTCATTGCATCGATGCAGGAATTACCAGTAAATCAACGCATCGATGTCATCATCAATCTGGCTGGCGCACGCATACTGGGCTGGCGCTGGTCAGAAAAACGCAAGGTAGAATTGCGCCATAGCCGCACTGGCCTGACAAAAGAAATTATTGCATGGATCAGTAGAACAGAAAGAAAACCCAGGCTCTTGCTGGCAGCCTCAGCAATTGGCTACTACGGCATACAAGCATCAGGCGATGACAGGGAATTAAGCGAGAGTGCAGCACCACAAGCCATCTTCATGTCAGAACTGTGCCAGGAATGGGAGCAGGCCAACCAGGCCGCCACTATTCACGGCGTCAAAGTCGCCAGGATGCGCCTGGGCGTTGTCCTGGGCCAGCAAGGTGCACTGGGTATGATGCTCCTGCCCATCAAGCTGGGTCTGGGTGGTGCACTGGGTAGCGGCAAGCAATGGCAATCGTGGATACATGTGCACGATGTATTGCGCGGCATTGCCCACCTGTGGCAGCATGAAGCCAGCCTGCCGCCGGACAGTGCTTATAATTTCACTGCACCTGAAGTAGTCACGCAAAAACAGTTCAGCACCATCGCCGCCCATGTCCTGCATCGCCCCAGCTTCTTCCCTACCCCGGGCTGGCCTATGCGCCTGATGCTGGGTGAGCAAGCTGATTTATTACTGGAAGGCCAGCGCGTGGTGCCAGCAAAATTATTGGAAGACGGTTTTGTTTTTGATTATCCGGATTTGCGTAGTGCAATCAACAATCTGGCTTGATGTACATAATTACTTGAATTCGATAAGAATGTCTCGATATGCACAGCCTGATCCTAATGGAGCAAGCCATGTTTTTCCTGCGTCACCCCCAGCCAGTAAGGCCAAGAAAAGCCGTGCCAGAACTACAAGTCAGCAGCCAGACCCAGGTTGCTGACACCAGCACTATTGTTGTTGAACATAGCGAGAAAGATTTGCAGGCTTTGCAAACTCAGCTCAAGGCCAATGTAGCTGGCAAGAAGAAATAAAATGAAAAAACTGCGGCTTTCCTGGAGGGAACCAGAAAGCCGCAGAAACGCGCAAAAACTTGTTTAATCGAGATCGCTCAGGCTAACTAAGACTAACTCAGGCTAACTCAGACAGCGGCCCTCTTCTTCGCCTCTTCCTCATACAATTCTTTTTTGGACAATTTCCCTACCGGGGTTTTTGGTAACTCTGCACGGATATCCATGGCTTGCGGCATTTCATGCTTTCCGAGTCTGTCCTTGAGGAAGTCTTTCAAGTCATCAAAACTAAATGCTGCCTGCCCTGCCTTGAGTTTAATAAATGCTTTGGCAGCTTGCCCACGATATGCATCGGGGATACCAATGACGCTGACTTCGGCGACAGCTGGGTGTTCATAAATCGCTTCTTCTATATTGCGTGGATAGACGTTGTAGCCACCGGACAAAATCATGTCCTTGGTACGATCGACGATATACACAAAACCGTCAGCATCCATATAACCAACATCGCCGGTACGGAAGTAACCGTCAGCAGTAAACGCATCACGAGTCGCCTCTGGTTTGTTCCAGTAGCCTTTCATGATATTCGCGCCGGCCACGCAGATTTCACCGCGCTCGCCCAAAGCCACTTCCTGGCGGGGGTCGTCAATGCTGGCAAATTTAAAGCTGATACCTGGCGTCGGTAAACCACAGGAACCAGCTTTGCGCACGCCTCCCAATGGCGTAAAAGTACCGGTGGGTGAAGTCTCGGTCATGCCCCAGCCTTCGAGCAGGGTACAGCCCGTCAATGCCTGGAATTGTTGCAGCACTTCTGTTGGTAAAGGTGCGCCGCCGGAGTTGCAGAACTTTAAAGCACTAAGATCAAATTCCTTGATCTGCGGATGATTGATGATGGCGGTGTACATCGTCGGTACGCCGGGGAATACCGTGATCTTCTTGTTCGCCAGATCCTTCACCACGGCATCAGCATCAAAGCGGGTATGCAAGACAATCTCTGCACCCAGGCGTATGCCGAACAGCATATCTACTGTCAATGCATAGATGTGGAATAGCGGCAGCACGGCCAGCAGTTTTTCTTTGCCCTCTTCCAGCACGCGCGGCTCGATATTGGTGGTTTCCATGATCTGGCTGCACGCCGTGGTCAGGTTGCCATGGGTAAGCATTGCGCCCTTGGGCAGGCCTGTGGTACCGCCTGTGTATTGCAGGGTTGCGATGGCTTCTTTGGGGTCGATTGCCGGGATGGGTGTGTAGTCGCCGTCATTATCCAGCAGTTTTGCGAACAGTAAATGCTGGGCATCGTCAGGAATAGCACTCAACTGCGCAGCCTTGTCCAGATTCGCCCTGACTGCATCCGGGTAAGGTGTCATCTCCGGGATATTGCCGATGATGAGTTTTTGCAGCCGGGTATGTCCCAGCATTTTTGCCATTTGCGGATACAACATGACCATGTCCAGCGTCACCAGCATATCGGTATGGCTGTCGGCAATTTTATGCTCCAGCACTTTCTCGGCATCCAGCGGCGAGTAATTCACCACGGTGCCACCGGCCTGCAAGATCGCAAAGAAACTGATGACGTAATGCGGTGTATTCGGCAAATACAGGCCCACATGTACGCCGGGCTTCACGCCCAGTTGCTGGAAACCTTTGGTAGCCTGATTCACTTGCTTTTGCAGTTCTGCATAACTGGTCTTTTTACCCATGAATTCTAGTGCCGGTAAGTCCGGCCCTTTGGCGACAGCATCATGCAGTAATTGTGGCACGCTGCTGATGGGCAGGTCGGCGTCCCAGTGTACGCCTGCGGGGTAAGATTTGATCCAGGGTTGTAAGTCGCGCATTTTTGTCTCTCTTTATAAGAATAATTTGAAAATGTCAGCCAACTGGGAAGTTAACGTCGGAAAAGCCCTGCCTCAAAAAGAGGAAGAGCCAATCCGGAACTACCCGTAAATCGCACTTATGAAACTACAAGTAATTATTTTTTCTCCGTATTTTTCTCGGTATATTTCTTCAACTCCATCTTGCCGATTTGATTCCTGTGTACTTCATCCGGGCCATCTGCCAGGCGCAGGGTGCGCGCCTGTGCATAGGAATAAGCCAGGTTGAAATCATCTGACACACCACCACCACCATGCGCCTGTATGGCCCAGTCAATGACCTGGCAAGCCATGGTTGGCGCCGCCACCTTGATCATGGCGATTTCTTTGGCTGCGGCCTTGTTGCCGACCGTGTCCATCATCTGTGCGGCATTCAAGACCAGGAAACGTGCCTGATCGATGAGGATGCGGGCATTGGCAATACGTTCCAGCGTGACGCCCTGGTCGGCTACCCGTTTGCCAAAAGCCACGCGTGTCAAAGAGCGTTTGCACATGTCTTCCAGTGCGCGTTCTGCCAGACCAATCAAACGCATGCAGTGATGGATACGACCAGGTCCCAGACGACCCTGCGCAATTTCAAAACCACGGCCTTCACCCAGCAAGATATTGGATGCTGGCACGCGCACGTTTTCAAACAGCACTTCGCCATGACCATGCGGTGCATCGTCATAACCAAAGACCGGCAAGGCACGCAAGATAGTCACGCCCGGGGTATCACGCGGCACGATGATCATGGATTGCTGTTTGTGACGATCAGCATTGTCAGGATCACTCTTGCCCATGAAGATAAACACTTTACAGCGCGGATCATTGGCACCGGACGACCACCATTTGCGGCCATTTATGACGTACTCATCGCCATCGCGCACTATCGATGATTCAATATTGGTGGCGTCAGAAGAGGCGACTGCCGGTTCTGTCATGGCGAAGCAGGAACGGATTTCGCCGCGCAGCAAGGGCTTCAACCATTGTTCCTGATGTTCAGGCGTACCGTAACGGGCAAACACTTCCATATTGCCGGTGTCTGGTGCAGAGCAATTGAATACTTCTGGCGCCCAGACGGCACGGCCCATGATTTCGCACAGTGGTGCATATTCGAGATTGGTCAAGCCTGCGCCATGGCCAGATTCTGGCAGGAAGAGGTTCCACAAACCGGCATCGCGTGCCTTGGCTTTCAATTGCTCCACGACCTTGGTTGGTATCCAGGCATTGCCTGCCTTGCGGTTGGCAGCGATCTCACCAAAGAAAGTTTTTTCATTTGGATAGACGTGCTCATCCATGAAAGCGATCAGGCGTGCCTGCAAATCTTTGACTTTGGGGCTGTATTGAAAATCCATGATGTGTCCTTTTTCCTCGTTTGTTCAGTTTTTTCAAATGGACATGGCTATGTCCGCTTTACTTTCTTTGTAGTTCGATATTGCGCGCTGTCAGCAATGCTGTTGCGCATAAAACCTCTTTGCCATCACGTACAGAGAAAACCTCTGCGGCACTGACTGTCAATAACTTCCCTTGTGAAACCACACGTCCGCGTGCCCGCAGTTTTTCACCATCGGCGGGGGCGACTATCTTCAAATTACTATCGATGCTGGCGTTGATCCAGCCTGCTGGTAACAGAGTGCTAGCAGCAGCGACGCCGGCAAAATCTGCGACTGCAAATATCGCTGTGGCCTGCATCTTTCCGGGTGCGAAACTGAGTTCTTCGCGATAGGCAATGTCCAGTTCCACTTCACCCGGCGCTATCTTCAAAAACTCTATACCCAGCCATTGCGCCATGGGCATGGCCAGCACCAGGCTCTTCAGTTGCACTGCGTAATCTGGATTGCTAGCCTCGTATGCCGGTTTCATGATCGCGCCTTGTCCTTTTGCCTTATTAACTAACCAGATAACCACCATCAACATTGATGCAGGCACCAGTGGTATAGCTGGATGCATTCGATGCGAGGTACAAGACCGTGCCCGCCATTTCATCAGGTTCGGCAATGCGCTTCATGGGTATGCGTGTCAATGCTCTTTCGAGGATGGCAGGATTGTGGAACAGGGCCGAGGCAAACTTGGTATCGGTCGCGCCTGGCAGCAAGGCATTCACGCGCACGCCCATGGCCGCACATTCCAGCGCGAAGGATTTGGTCATGGCGATGACTGCTGCCTTGGTGATGGAATAAATCCCCTGCATCGCACCTGGCACTACGCCGTTGACGGAAGCGACATTGATGATGCTGCCCCCGCCATGTTTTGCCATCAACTTGGCACCGGCTGAAGACATGAAGAAATAGCCGCGTATATTGACATCCACTGTCTTCTGGAAGGCACTGACATCGGTCTCGGTAATATGCCCAAAGTGAGGATTAGTGGCAGCATTATTGACGAGGATATCCAGCTTGCCATGAGTGGCGGTAATGTCGGCAAACAGGGCATCGATCTGTGCCATTTCACCAATATGGCAAGCACGTGCCTCTGCCTTGCCACCAGCAGCAATAATCGCTGCCACCACGACTTCGCAAGCTTCTGCCTTTCGGCTGCTCACGATCACATAGGCACCGTTGGCAGCCAGGGTCTTGGCAACAGCTTCACCTATGCCACGGCTGGCACCTGTGACCAGTGCGACCTTGCCGGTCAAATCAAACATTGCTGTCATGTCTTGTCTCTCTCGTCTCTCTTGTTTTTTAAACGTAGGTAATTGCTTTGGGGTTGTTCAATATTTCAAGATGTGAAAAATTATTCAGATAAGCCAGCGCAGGACGCAACATGCCTTCGGCTGTTGGCTGCAAATGAAAACGCGTGACCGCACTATTGACCAATGACCAGTTGAGTTCAGCAAAACGTGGATCAGGGAAACCCAGCACATGCTGGCACAAGGCCGAGATCGTGCCGCCAGAAGTGAAGACGACGATGTTCTTGGCATCATCCGCAATTGCCAGTTGCTTGTGCATGGCGATAACGCAGCGCTGGCGGAATTCATTCCAACTTTCTACATACTCAGCATCATGTTCGCCTGACATCCAGCGGCTGATGGCCTGGGCAAAAATATCCTGGAAGGCTTGCTTGCCGTTCGGCGTATTCATGAGGAAATGCTTGACGGCTGCCGGATCATCAAAAGCAGGTACGTGCCGTGCCAGCACTTCATGGTGGTTGTATTCATTGAAACCGGCATCGCAATGCCAGGCAGAGGTATCCAGCGCATCAACATCCTGTTGCAGCATTTCAGACAAACAGGCTTGCGCAGTTTGCTGGTGACGTTTCAGCGCGCCAGTGACGACACGAGATACCTGCATATCACGCGCTGCCCACCAGCGGCCCAAATGCCTTGCCTGCTGCTCGCCCAGTTCAGACAATTGGTCATAGTTCTGGTTGCCGAATGAAGCCTGCCCGTGCCTGACCAGATATAAAGCTGCCATTACTTCCTCTGTGAGATATCACTTATAAATTGATGAACAAAGTGTAAGCCCGGGACTATAATTGATCAAATGAATAGTTATTATCAAGATTAATTAATCCCATGCATTTATCACGCGTCGATTTGAATTTGTTCACTGTCTTTGTTGCCATCTATACCGAGGGCAGCGTGACCCGCGCCAGCCAGCAATTGAACCTGACCCAGCCAGCCATCAGCCATGCGCTGAACCGCCTGCGGCAATTGTTCAACGACCCTCTGTTTGTACGCCAGGGTCAGATGATGGTATCGACCCCGCTGGCGCGCAGCATCATAGAACCTGTACGGCAAGCCCTGCGTGGGCTGGAAGTGACGCTGACCGAAAATGACAAGTTTGACCCGGCACTGGCTAGCAAACAGTTCAATCTGGCCTTGCGTGATGTGTTGGAATCGACTGCCCTGCCGCCGCTGATGGAGAGCATTACGCGGCAGGCGCCACAAATCAATCTGGCAGCAATACAGGTAGAAAGGCGGGAACTGGTCAGTGAGCTGGCCGCAGGTAGCCTGGATCTGGCGATTGACATGCTGTTGCCATTACCAAATGAAATACACCGCCAGAAGGTGGTACAAGGCAATACCGTTGTACTGGCCAAGCGTAATCACCCCATCATACAGGGCAAGCTGGATCTGGACACTTATATGCAGGCTGAACACATACTCGCCAGTTCACGCCGTAAAGGTATGGGTCTGGAAGATTTTGAACTGAGCCGCCTGGGCTTGCAAAGACGCATACGCCTACGCTGCCAGCATTATTTTGCCGCTTGCAGGGTAGTCAGCCAGACAGATTTACTGCTGACCATGCCGGAAGGCTATGCGCGTATTGCGAATGAACAATTCGACAATCAGATATTGCCACTGCCAGCGGCCATGCCCTCATGGGATGTGTATTTGTACTGGCACCAGAATGTGGAAAATGACCCGGCCAATCGCTGGTTGAGACAGCAGGTGATAGAGGCGTTTCAGGATCAGACGGTGTGATACCGGAATGGGCCTGCATTCAACTCAAATGGAATGGGATTATTTGCCAGCCTTAGGTTCGTCTGGTAACAGACAGGCATCGATAATTTGCAAATCATTATCTTTAGCAAAGCTGACGACGAAATGATAAGCCAGCGGTTCGATTTCACGTATGGCTTCATTCACCACGACAGAACGCACGCCATTCAACAAGATCGGACGTACATAAGGTGAATACTGCAAGTGTGAATTTCTGCCACCGTCAGGGCTGAAACAGGACATGGCTCCGCACAGGCGCTCTGCCCAATCGCTGGGGCGAAATTGTTTTCCATCGCTGGTTACACCCTGGATGAAAAACTCGCGTACTTGTTGCGTTTCTTTGGAATCGGCCATGTGCTCGGCTTGCAAAAGCAAGAGTGAATTAAGCTTAACATCATTATGTAATACCAAGCTTTCAATATACTTCCATATTATATCTTATAGAAGACTTGAATCAAAACTGGCATCGCTGATATATCTGGCTTTGATGCATAGCATGCAATCTTATTGAGCCACTATAGTGCATTTTGAGAGGGAGTAAAGAAAAGTCAGCACAAGGCTTTGCCTGATTGACAAGCACTGTATTTATCAGCGAAGCACAAACCGCAGGAAGAGAGTTGGCGTTTAATAAAAATTGATGCATCTGCCGTGTTCAGGCATTACATCATTGAATGCAAAATGCATATGCCCTTACAATAAAAAAACGCATCCATTCGTAGCAAGCTTCTGATTACACAATATGATCCCTTATTTCACAAAAGAACAAGTCAGCATCGCCCTGCCCTATGCAAAACTGATACCCGCATTACGCCTGGCATTTACGCAAGAAGTCATTGCGCCGAAACGGCATGCTCACAACCTGTCTGAAGCAGATAATTCCAGTTTGCTACTGATGCCGGTCTGGCAGCCGCAAGGGCAACTGGGTGTGAAGCTGGTGACGGTGGCACCAAAGAATACAGACATGCCAACCGTGCAAGCAGTCTTTGTTTTATTTAGCACTAAAACAGGTGCACCGCTGGCCTTGATGGATGGTGAGGAATTGACTTTGCGGCGCACCGCTGCGGCCTCGGCTCTTGCATCTTCTTATGCATCCCGGCACGATGCACGGCATTTGCTGTTGGTTGGCAACGGCAGCCTGGCACCCCATATCGCGATTGCACATTGCCAGACCAGGGCAATTACTGATATCAGCATCTGGGGCAGATCCGTAGAGAAGTCAGCAGGTGCCGCGAAAATAATACGCGAGCATACAGAATTCCCGGCACATATCAGAGTACATGTCAGGGAAGACCTGGCAGCAGCTTGCCATGAAGCCGACATCATTTGTTGCGCGACCACCAGCAAGACACCGGTTGTGTTGAGTGACTATGTCAAAGCGGGAACGCATCTTGATCTGGTAGGTGGATTCAAGCCAGATATGCGTGAAGTGGATGACGAGCTAATGAGCAGAGCCACCGTGTTTGTCGATACTTATGCAGGTGCCCTGGCTGAGGCAGGAGATATCACACAAACACTGGCGAATGGCAGCCTGGCAAAATCAGCGATTGTTGCGGAACTGGCCGAGCTTTGCGCTGATAAGCACCTGGGCCGCAAGAGCAATGCCGAGATCACTTTGTTCAAGTCAGTGGGAACGGCAATCGAGGATTTGTGTGCAGCGAATTTGGTGTGGTCGAGACAATATTGAGGTTGGGCCCGGCCCAACCTACGAGATAATATACATTCCACAAAGCCATGGACCTTGCTAAACCCGATTTTAGTTCTTAGGAAACCCACCCAACAAAGCCGCACGTTTTTGTGGCTTGGCTGGTGTGCTGGCATTTGATGGTGATGCCATCGACGCTGTCGTATTGTTGCTGCTTGAACTCGCACCTGAACTTGGTTCATAAGGCTTGAGGAACCACGGATCGACTTTCTCTTTCGGTGGTTGATAGCTACGCGCTGGGCGCTCGCTTCTTTCACCACGGTCAGACCTGTCAGCGCGGTCACCACGACCGGAACGATCGCCTTGCTCGCCCCGTTCACGCGGTGCACGATGTTCTGGCTGATGCACGGACGTCGCGACAAAACCGGCCAGATTCAGGCGCACGATTTTTTGCTTGATCATTTTTTCTATGTCGATCAGCAAACGTTCATCCTGGTCAGTATGCAGGGAAATTGCATCCCCCTTGGCCCCGGCACGACCAGTACGGCCTATGCGGTGGACATAATCTTCGGCGTTATACGGCAAATCAAAATTGATGACGCAAGGCAGCTCGGCAATGTCGAGACCGCGCGCAGCAACGTCAGTCGCTACCAGTACTTCAACTTCACCCTGCTTGAAAGCCTCAAGTGCAGCCATGCGTTCTTGTTGTGACTTGTCACCATGAATCGCAGATGCTTTGACACCTTGCTTGACCAGATGCACAGCCAGGCGTGACGCACCTATCTTGGTGTTGGAAAACACGATGACTTGCTTCAGGCCGCGTTCACGGATGATGAAGGATACGGCATCACGTTTTTCTTCCGTCGATACCTTGTACAAAATCTGCGTGACATTATCGGCAGTAGCATTGCTGCGTGCCACTTCTATGGTTTGCGGATTGGTCAGGAAACTGGCAGCGAGTTTTTTGATCTCTTGCGAGAACGTCGCAGAGAACATCAGGTTCTGGCGCTTTTTAGGCAGCAGGTTGATGATGCGTTGCAGGTCAGGCAGGAAGCCCATGTCCAGCATGCGGTCAGCCTCGTCCATGACCAGTATCTGGACCTGTGACAGGTTGACGGTTTTTTGCTGTACGTGGTCGAGCAAACGACCAGGCGTGGCAATCACGATCTCGACGCCGTTACGCAAGATTGCCGTCTGCGGTGCCATGTCCATGCCACCAAATACGACGGTAGAACGCAAGGGCGTGTGACGGGAATAAGCCTTGACGTTTTCTGCGACCTGGTCAGCCAGTTCACGTGTCGGCGTCAAAATCAGTGCGCGCACAGGGTGGCGTGCCGGCGAAGCACTGCTGCTTGCATGGGCCAGCAACAACTGGATGATAGGCAAAGAAAAACCTGCAGTCTTGCCTGTGCCGGTCTGGGCTGCGCCCATCACGTCACGGCCTTGCAAGACAACTGGAATAGCCTGTTCCTGAATTGGAGTTGGATGCACATAACCCTGATCTGTCAGGGCACGCAAGATTTCTGGCGCAAGACCAAAATCGGCAAACTTTACCGTAGGGGTAGCTTGCTCATCAGAGGGTGTAACTGGGGACTTGATATCAGTCATGGTAGTTGGTGGGCCCAGCAGGACTTGAACCTGCGACCAACGGATTATGAGTCCGCTGCTCTAACCAACTGAGCTATGGGCCCAATTCTTTCTGCAAGCTCTGCCTGCTTTAATCTGAGGTTAATCCAGTTTGGAAAAATACTTCAGGTTTTGCAGGTAAAGCCAGATGATGCCGCCTGCAAAAATTGCGCCAAATTTCAGCACAACAATTTCAATGGGCACCGGAAAACCGACGCCCATTATATAACATTAATTACCTTCGAGGAAGCTCTTGAGCTTATCCGAGCGTGATGGATGGCGTAATTTTCGCAAAGCCTTAGCCTCTATCTGGCGAATACGTTCTCTGGTCACGTCAAATTGTTTACCTACTTCTTCAAGGGTATGATCCGTGGACATTTCAACGCCAAAACGCATGCGCAATACTTTTGCTTCGCGCGGCGTCAAAGAGTCGAGCACGTCTTTTACTACATTGCGCATCGATGCATGCAGAGCAGCATCGGCCGGCGCCAATGTGTGATTGTCTTCGATGAAATCGCCCAAGTGGGAATCATCATCGTCGCCTATCGGTGTCTCCATGGAAATCGGCTCTTTCGCAATCTTCATGATCTTGCGAATTTTATCTTCCGGCATTTCCATCTTGATCGCCAGCGTTGCAGGATCAGGCTCTACACCTGTCTCTTGCAAAATCTGACGCGAGATACGATTCATTTTATTAATCGTTTCTATCATATGCACTGGAATACGAATCGTGCGTGCCTGATCGGCGATAGAACGGGTAATAGCCTGGCGTATCCACCATGTTGCATAGGTCGAGAATTTATAACCACGACGGTATTCAAACTTATCGACTGCCTTCATCAAACCGATATTACCTTCCTGAATCAGATCCAGGAATTGCAAGCCACGATTCGTGTATTTTTTGGCGATGGAAATCACCAGACGCAAGTTGGCCTCAGTCATTTCACGCTTGGCTTTGCGTGCCTTCATTTCACCGGCAGACATCTTTTTGTTGATGTTGCGCAGATCAGGCAAAGGCAAAACTACGCGAGATTGCAGGTCGATCAGTTTCTGCTGCAGTTGTTGCACTGAAGGGATGTTACGGCCCAGCACAGCACTGTAGGAATGACCAGAATTTACTTCGCCCTCAACCCAGCTCAGGTTGGTTTCATTACCAGGGAACACCTTGATGAAGTGGGAACGTGGCATGCCGCAACGATTAACGACAACTTCGAGTATCTGCTTTTCTACATGGCGTACTTCATCTACCTGACCACGCAGGGTGTCGCACAATTTCTCAACTACTTTCGCGGTAAAGCGTATGCCCAGCAATTCGCTGGAAATGGCTTCTTGCGCCTTGACGTAAGTTTTGGAGTTGTAGCCCTCTTTTTCGTAGGACTTGCGCATCTTGTCAAAATTCGTTGAAATGATTTCGAATTTTGCCAGGGCATCACGTTTCAATTGTTCGAGTTGTTCAGCAGAGATTGCAGCTGCGCCAGCGGCACCGCCATCATCGTCTTCTTCTTCCTCTTCTTCCTCTTCGTCCTCTTCATCTTCTTCAGACGATTCTTCTGCAACCACAACTACCGGCGCAGCCTGTTCATCCGCATTCGGATCGACCAGACCATCGACGATTTCATCGATCTTGATTTCATCGGCAGCGATACGGTCAGCCGCAGCGAGGATTTCTGCAATCGTGGTTGGACAGGCAGAGATCGCCTGTATCATGTCTTTCAGGCCTTCTTCGATTTTCTTCGCGATGACGATTTCGCCTTCGCGCGTCAGCAACTCGACCGAACCCATTTCGCGCATATACATGCGCACAGGGTCAGTGGTGCGACCAAAATCAGAATCAACCGTAGAAAGTGCAGCCTCAGCAGCGGCTTCAACTTCATCATCATCGGTCGTGACAGTGACGACGTTATCCGACAACAACAGGGTTTCAGCATCAGGGGCCTGCTCATACACGGCCACGCCCATGTCATTGAAGGTACCAATGATGCCTTCAATGGCTTCAGGATCGACAACGTTTTCTGGCAAGTGATCGTTGATTTCTGCGAACGTCAGGTAGCCACGGTCCTTACCCAGCTTAATCAGGGTTTTCAGTTTCTGGCGACGGCGTTCGAGTTCTTCTTCAGTAGCCTCAGGATCAGAAGAGAAGGCATCTTTGAGCAAAGCCTTTTCTTTGGCCTTGCGGTCTTTTGCCTTGGCCTTGTCTATGGCTTTCATCTCGGCGCGCTCTACTGCATTGAGCGCGGCGATTTCTTCATTCTCAGGCTGGTATTCTTTTGGCTTGCGACCACGGCGACCAGGCACCTTCACCCCGGGCAATACATAGCCGGAGGTGTCAATGGCGGCAAGCACCGCAGCATCGGTCGTCTGGCTTACTGTAGGCGCAGAACCGGTTTTGATTTCCTGCACCTCTGGTGCAGCTTTCGCTGAATTCTTGGTTGGCTTAGTCACTGTCTTTGAATCGGTTTTGTTAATTGTCACAGAAGCTTTCGATGATACGGATACTGGTTCTGGCCGGGCTGCAGATGCACTCCTGGTTTTTCCACTGAGCTGGGATTCGGCCGCTTCTGCTGGCTGATTCCCTATTTTTGCCGGTGGTGTCGCATTCTTGCCGCTCACTTCCTTACCAGCCGTTTTTGTCGCAGACGCGGATATTTCATCCGTGTCTTTGGCTTTTGTTGCCGTTTTCAATACTGCTTTACTTGTTGCCTGCTTTGTTGCCTGTTTCACCTGGACGGTCTCGGCTGCCAGTGAGGTCTTTATCACTTTAGGCGCTTTAACGTCTTTCGCAACCCCTTTTTGCTCCGCTGTTTTGTCTGTTTTACTGACTGTCACAGCCTTACTACTCGTACTCCGTGCAATAGACGCTGCAGCCGTCTTTGCCTTGGTGCCAGCACTTGCCGCGGTTTTTACCGCTTTGCTCGTTGCAGTGGCAGGTGCCTTTTTCGGTACGCTTGCCACGGCTTTTGTTACCGTAGTGGACTTCAGGGTTTTCGCGGGTTTCTTCATTGCGCTAGCCATTGAATCAAACCATCCGGAACTGAGGAAGTCGCCTGTGGGCACATCACAAAAAAGAAAATGCGCTGCCAGCAGATCTGGTGATCGGCATCGCAGAGCAAAATCTGGTTTGTTGCAGACTTCCCGAGTCTCAGCGCCAGTGTTTTGGGTTACTCGGAGGAGCATTACGCTCACCTAAACAACACATTCTGTGCAAATGCAAAAAAGCTTCGCCCAGAATGAAACAACCTAAGACCTTGAATCGAAAGCCTTTAATTATACCATGCGAACCTACTTTACTCCAGCCTAAGACTGTGCTTATATCAACTTAGTGGCAATTTGGTGAATAAATTTTAGGCAAATACTGGATAAAAAAGAGGCAAAAACACCACTTTGCGCTACGCCAACTTGTCAAACTATTTAACAAATAATTAAATAATTTGATCCTGACCTTGATTCCAATAGCAGAAATGAAGCCAAAACTGGAAATAACAAGACCCCGACGCAAACTGTCATGACAGTTACGAACTGGAAAAAGTTCCAACGTTGGAAATTGCTTTTTATTTAACGACGCGCCGCTTCTTCAGCAGCTTGCTTCTTAAGCTGTTCTTGCAATTGCCCAATTTCGCGGTAACGCGCCATGTCTTCAGGAGTACGCAAGCCACGCGCAGCCAGGTTCTCGGCCTCGGCACGCAAGACTTGATGGCGCATTTGCCGCAGAGCCCCGGCCAATTCCAGCCGGACAATATCGATATCAGTCTCTGCCTGCTCAGCAATCTCGGCAATCAGCGCATCAAAATCCGAACCCAGGGAACGCAATTGCTCAGCCAGCGCAGCAAACTGGGCACTTTCACCCATGCTTTGCGCCGTAAATACCAGGCTGCGCAGCATATTAGCCCCATCGGGTGACAACGCCGCCGCATCTGCCAGCACGCTTTCATCCAGCATCACCGCCAGTGAAGGATGCGCAACCAGGATGCGCATGATCTGCAACTCCAGGCCAACCGGTGCATTGCGCTTGCTTTTGGGTGGAGCCAGCTTGACGCGGGCCACTGGCTGACTGAGTTCAAACATGGTTTCAATTTCAGCCGGGCTGGTTTGCGTTACCTGCGCCAAATTGCGCACCAACTGCAAACGCATACCGGATGACTGCATGGCCTGTAACAGAGGCTTGGCGTCAAACTGCGTGCGGGCGCGCCCTTCTGCAGTATTTAAATCATTGTCACCTATCATTTCGCGCATAAAGAATTGCGACAGCGGCATCGCATCGCGCACTTCCTGCTCAAAGGCATCGGCACCAAATTCGCGGATATAGCTATCGGGATCATGTTCCTTGGGTAAAAACAGAAACTTGATGACCTTGTCGTCATTCGCATGCGGCAGACAGGCGTCGAGTGCACGCCTCGCCGCGCGGCGACCGGCGCTATCACCGTCAAAACTGAAGATCACATGATCCGTCTGGCGCAAAAGTTTTTGCACATGGGTAGGCGTACACGCCGTACCCAGGGTTGCCACCGCTTGCGGAAAACCCATCTGCGCCAGCGCCACCACATCCATATAACCTTCAGTGACCAACACATAGCCGGCTTCACGTATGGACTGGCGCGCCTCAAACAGACCATATAACTCCAGGCCTTTTTGAAATAACGGGGTTTCTGGCGAGTTCAGGTATTTGGGCTCGCCCTGCTCCATGATGCGCCCACCAAAACCTATGATCTGGCCTTTGGTATTACGTATGGGGAACATGACGCGGTCACGGAAGCGGTCATAACGCTTGCGACCGCCGCCCTCTTCTTCACTTTTATCTATAACCAGACCAGCTTCGACCAGGGCGGGTACATTATAGTCAGCGAAAACGCTGCGCAAACCATCCCAGGCATCTGGCGAAAAACCAAGACCAAAGCGCGCCGCTATTTCACCAGTCAAACCGCGCTTCTTCAGATAAGCGATGGCCTGCGGCGCAGTACGCAATTGCTGTTTATAGTATTCACCTGCCTTGGTCATGACCTCTGACAAGGCCAGGCTTTTTGCCGTAACTTCTGCCCTTTGCGCGGGCAAGAGCCGGTCTTCTTCCGGCACGATCATGCCATTGTTTTGCGCCAGGTCGCGGATGGCATCCACATAACTGAGGCCAGAATATTCCATCAGGAAACCGATGGAACTGCCATGCGCACCGCAACCAAAGCAATGATAAAACTGCTTGGTCGGACTGACGGTAAAACTTGGGGATTTTTCGTTATGAAAGGGGCACAAACCCATGTAGTTTGCGCCACCTTTTTTGAGCTGCACGTATTTACCCACCACGTCAACAATATCAACGCGGGCCAGTAAATCCTGTATAAAACTTTGTGGTATCAAAGCAGGACGCCAGCTAAAGGATAAAACAAAAGTCTAAGCAGATGACCAGATTACTTGGACAATGCCGCTTTGACCAGACCAGAAACCTTGCCCATGTCGGCACGGCCAGCCAGTTTTGCCTTCAATACATCAATTACTTTACGCATGTCTTGCGGGCCGGCTGCGCCAGTTTCTGCCACGGCAGCAGCCACGGCTGCCTGTACTTCTTCATCTGACATTGCGGCTGGCATATAGACAGACAAAACTGCCAGTTCAGCTTTTTCTATATCAGCCAGATCCTGGCGACCACCCGCCTCAAACTGGGTGATGGAATCTTTACGCTGCTTGAGCATTTTTTCTATGATGGCCAATACCATGCCATCGTCCAGCTCTACGCGCTCATCGACTTCTTTTTGCTTCATCGCTGCAGTCAGCAAACGGATAGTACCCAGCTTGACTGTTTCTTTGGCGCGCATGGCAGCCTTCATGTCATCGGTGATCTGTTCTTTCAAACTCATAAGCTGCTCCTGAAATTATTTAAATGAATTCCGCGCAAACTTGCACTGGAATCACATACCAGCCCGGGCACATACAGTACGGCACGCAATACTTGCATAGTATTTGCACAGCGCCAGCACAATGCCCGAAACAAAGACAACAAAGCCCGCTGCGGCTGACCGGAGCGGGCATGCAAACCTAAGCTTTAATGCACCAACAGCGATGAGGCATCCGGCAAATTGCCAGACACAACAGCTGGATCAGTACATCTTCTTAGGCAATTGCTGACTACGAATACGTTTGTAGTGACGCTTAACAGCTGCAGCCAACTTACGTTTGCGTTCTGCTGTTGGCTTCTCGTAGAACTCGCGAGCGCGCAATTCGGTCAACAGACCGGTCTTTTCGATAGTGCGCTTGAAGCGGCGCATGGCAACTTCGAACGGCTCGTTTTCTTTAAGGCGAATTGTGGTCATGTAAGTTCAAACCATGGAAAGATTTATAGGAAGACCGAGATATTAACAGGAAAATTAAATTAATGGAAGGAAGTTGATTAAATCTTGCGCAAAAACTTACGCAAGGCAAAACAAGATCATCAAATCCTCGTCCACATTTAGCTGGAAATTTCGATATTTACAGGGGTATGTGCCTGAATATCATTCATTACAGAGTAAAAAATGAGATGCAATTCAGCATACTGCTACCGGGTATTATAACAGGCAAAAATACAACGCCCTGACAACACTGCTCTTACAACAATTTATATTGCCAGCCCAGCAGCCGTACCTGAAGCCCAGGCCCACTGAAAATTATAGCCACCCAGCCACCCCGTCACATCGACCGCCTCACCGATAAAATACAAGCCAGGCACTTTATTCGCCATCATGCTTTGCTGGGACAACTCACGGGTATCAACGCCACCACGGGTGACTTCAGCCTTACGGTAACCTTCAGACCCATTCGGTATCAGTTCCCAGCGGTTCAGCTTTTCACCGAGCAGGCGCAAGCGCTTGTCCGGCATGTCCGCTACTCTGGCATCACCAGCAAAACCATGGGCAGTCAACAGCCCATCAACCAGGCGCGCAGGCAGGTATTGCGATAAATGATTTGCCAGATTCTTTTTGATCGTCGATTTATTACCCACCAGGTCTTCTGCCACATCGACTTCTGGCAACAGATTAATACGTATGGCTTTGCCAGGTTCCCAGAAGCTGGAAATCTGCAAAACAGCCGGGCCAGACAAGCCACGGTGAGTAAATAATAAATCTTCACGGAATACCGTTCGGGATTTTTTCTCGCCTGTTTCTATATCTACTTCCAGTGAAATACCAGACAGAGGCACGAAAGGCTCCCAGGCTTTGGCGTCGAAAGTCAAAGGCACGAGGGCCGGACGTGGCTCTATGATCTTCAGGCCAAATTGGCGCGCTACCTTATGGGCAAAGTCAGTCGCGCCTATCTTTGGGATGGACAAGCCACCACAGGCAATCACCACTTGCGCAGTGCGGATGATGCCTGCGCTGGTTTGCAGCAGGAAACCGCCCTGCTCCTGCTGTTGCACATCATCGACCTTGCAGCCCATGCGCCAATCGACCTTGCCGGCATCACACTCAGCCTTGAGCATACGGATGATGTCTTCAGCACTGTCATCGCAAAACAATTGGCCTTTATGCTTTTCATGCCAGGCAATCTGATAGCGCTTCATCAAGGACAAAAAATCTTGCGGCGTGTAGCGAGATAAAGCGCTTTTGCAAAAATGCGGGTTCTCAGACAGAAAATTATTCGGGCCTGCATGCAGGTTAGTGAAATTGCATCGCCCACCACCTGAGATACGGATTTTTTCTGCCAGACGGGTGGCATGATCAATCAATACCACGCGCTTGCCGCGCTGGCTTGCAACAGCAGCACACATCATCCCGGCTGCGCCTGCGCCTATCACGGCAAGGTCAAATTGATTACTCATGGTATTTACTTTCGGTACTTTCAAAAATTCAGGCGAGATTGTAGCTTATGGCAGGCGCAATGAATCCGGCAGTTCGACTCAATCTTGCTGAATGCCCTTGAGATAAGCACAAAACATATCCGCCATGGCATCGGCATAGGTTTTGATCTCCGCCTGAGTGCGGCGTGTACCAGAAAAACTGCTGCCTACTGAACTCAGGGTAGTGGTGACCAGATCACCAGCAAGCGTGCGCGTGGCGCCAGATGCCCCGGGCAGTACTTCTGCCATAAACAAGTCGATAGTATGGTCTGCGGACGCCTTTACCTCCTGCGCCTCGGGCGCGTCGCGGTAAAGCGGTGCGGCATCACTGAGCGCCAGACGTGTTTCAGCCTCTTCACATTCTGAACGTATGAAAGCATGGACCAGTGTGCGCAGACGTTCGAGCGGCGGCTTGCTGGTGTCTTCAAGAATACGGCGCAACATCTCGGTAGTCTGTTGCCACTCGTCGGTTTGCAACC
The DNA here is from genome assembly GCF_049340245.1 of Undibacterium sp. TC4M20W. Lineage (NCBI taxonomy): Bacteria > Pseudomonadati > Pseudomonadota > Betaproteobacteria > Burkholderiales > Oxalobacteraceae > Undibacterium > Undibacterium sp. TC4M20W. The sequence continues at coordinate 68,044 of NZ_JBMPPI010000020.1, read as the reverse complement.
GGAACAGAATCGCGGCCTTATTAGGGAAGTATTGATAAACCGAACCTATGCTGACCCCTGCCCGCTCTGCCACTCTCGCCGTAGTAAAACGCGTCACGCCTTCTTGCGCCAGTACCTGAACTGCCGCCTCCAGGATTGCCGTTACCAGTCCGGCCGAACGGATCTGTTGTGGTTGCTTGCGCGTGGAAACCTGAGGACGGCGGCGGGTAGTCATCGTGTAAGAAACCGTAGAAAGCGAACAAGAAAATGGAAAATCCATCCTGTGGAAATGCGATGAATCCATCACATCTTAACCCAAGCTGTGCCATCCCTCAATCAGCTTGCATCCCAGCCAAATCATTGCAATGAAAGCAATTTCAGATCAAAGCAAAACCTGAGCTTTGATCTGATGACATGTCATTCAAGACCCCAATTATCGCTACCTGACACACAAATTCTTATATTGAATCAAAGACTTATCTATTGACGCAAGCCTGTCAAAAAACGCGAGGCCCAATGCGATTAGTCAAGGTGAATCATTGCCCGTATCATTTTTCACCAATGCGACGAATTAATCGCGTTTTATTTATAGCCGTCTGCATGGCAGGTGGCGTTCACATTTGCACTCAATTCAGAACCGGATACATTCATGACCAATACACTTACTTCACCCACACTGGCGGCCTTGCTTGACCGTCTGTTCAGGCAAGCCGATGCTGCGACCAGCCCGGCCATTGCCAGCATCTCGCGTGAAGAGCGCGAACGCCTGATGCACAGCAAAACCGAATACCTGGATTTTTATAATTTGCTGAAAGATCTCTGGCTGCCAGTCTCGCGCGAGACCGGCGTGCTGCTCTACATGCTGGCGCGCAGCAGCAATGCCCGCAATATCGTTGAATTTGGCACGTCCTTCGGCATTTCCACCCTGCATCTGGCTGCAGCATTGCGCGACAACGGCGGTGGTCACCTGATCAGCAGTGAGTTTGAGCCATCGAAGGTGGTGCAGGCACGCAAACATCTGGACGAAGGCGGTCTGGCTGATCTGGTCGAGATACGTGAAGGCGATGCATTGCAGACGCTGGCAACAGATCTTCCCGCATCCATTGACCTGTTATTACTCGACGGTGCCAAGGCACTCTATAGCGATGTCCTGATGCTGGTTCAAAAGCACTTGCGCCCGGGTGCACTGATCATTGCCGATAACGCCGACTACAGCCCTGATTACCTGGCGCAGATACGTGCACCAGGTAGCGGCTATCTGTCCCTGCCATTTGGCGACGATGTAGAAGTATCGATGTGGCTGGGCTGAATTCTCACAAACCCTCAAACAAATCACAATTAAATTTAAGGAAAATATTATGCACGTATTTGTCACAGGAGCCACTGGCTGGGTAGGCTCTGCAGTAGTTCAGGAATTGATCAACGCAGGTCATCTGGTAACTGGGCTTGCCCGCTCTGCCGAAAAAGCAACCGCACTCGCTGCAACGGGTGCAAAAGTCCTGCTCGCCAGGCTGGAAGATCTTGATGCACTGCGTACAGCCGCAGACAAAGCTGACGCCGTCATTCACACTGCGTTCAATCATGACTTTTCAAAATTCATTGAGAATTGCGAGCAAGACCGTCTTGTCATCGAAGCCCTGGGAAGCGCACTGGAGGGGTCAGACCGCCCGCTGATCGTCACTTCCGGGCTGTCTGGAATGGCGCGTGGAGCAAGTGAACTGGATTTGCCCAATCCGGGTTCACCGCGCAAATCAGAACCAACGGCCCGTACACTGGCTGAACGCGGCGTACGTGCGGCGACAGTCCGGCTGGCGCCATCAGTTCACGGCCTTGGCGATTATGGCTTCGTGCCTCTGCTGATACGACTGGCAAAGGAAAAGGGTGTCTCCGCTTACCTGGGCGACGGCCAAAACTGCTGGTCTGGTGTTTACCGGCAAGATGCTGCACGTGTCTACCGCCTCGCGCTGGAACAGGGTGTGACCGACTCGGTCTACCATGCCGTCGCCGATGAGAGCATTCCCTTCAAGACGATAGCCGAAATGATAGGCCACCACCTGCGCTTGCCAGTCGAATCGCGAGAAGCAGATCACTTTGGCTGGTTCGCGAAAATGGCTGGGGCTGACATGGCTGCTACCAGTTTGCGGACGAGAGCACTGCTAGGCTGGATTTCTGAAGGCCCGTCCCTGCTCACAGACCTGGACCAGGCCGCTTATTACATCAGCTGACCACACTGACTGACATTTATTTCAAGGAAACTCCTTCAAATAACTTGGCAAGCTGCTAACAGCGGCTGCCAAGGTTTTTTGTCTTCCACCTGCTTCAGCAACATGAGGATAGTTGAATCAGCAGACCAGTTTTTTTCAAGTCCCTGATATGTCATGAAAAATTTTATGGCAATTGTCGTCTGCAGCAAGTCCACTTTCCATTCCCGCCTCCTGCCTTGCCCCATTTTCAGGCAAAAAAAAATTGCAAACCGGGAGTTCTGTTCGGCAACATTATTGTTTGAAATTAGCAACATTCTTGCAGCAAAAAGCTTATTTCCTTATTTGGATTTAAGTAATTCTTGACTTGTTTGCTGGCTAGAGAGATAACAGATTCGCCGCACCGCAAACGATTACGCAAACGTTTGCGGTGGCGCTCGTAGAGAAATCCCCGATTTCACCACGCCCCATTTCAGGGATGGTGCAAGTGCACCATTTCAGAACATCATCGATTAACATCAACTTGGGAATTTAACATGCGCAAAACTATTTCTCAGCAATTGCACAAGGGAGTCAGCTTCAGCGTGATCGCCCTGGCGGTTGCTGCAGCCTTCCCCATGCAAGCTGCCTGGGCTCAGGCTGCCACGCCTGCAGCAAAAAATGATGGTACGCAACTGGAAACAGTTATCGTTACCGCCAACCGTCGTGCAGAAAACATCAAAGAAGTACCGATGTCCATTTCTGCGATCAAAGGCGAGGCTCTCGATACTTACAATGCCAGCGGTCAGGATATTCGTTTCCTGGCGGCGCGCGTACCTAGCCTGAACGTAGAATCCGACTTTGGCCGCTCTTTCCCACGCTTTTATATCCGCGGCCTGGGCAATACTGATTTCGATCTGAATGCATCCCAGCCAGTTGGCCTGGTATATGACGAGGTCGTGCAAGAAAGCCCGATGTTGAAAGGCTTCCCGGTATTTGACGTAGATCAGGTAGAAATTCTGCGCGGCCCACAAGGCACGCTGTTCGGCCGCAACTCGCCAGCCGGTGTACTGAAGTTTGACTCTGCCAAACCTACCCGTCGTTTTGAGGGCTATGGCAATATCGGCTTTGGTAATTACAAAGCGATCAATCTGGAAGGCGCTATCAACGTGCCACTGAATCCAGACTGGGCAATGCGCTTCTCGGCACAATCACAAACACGTGATGACCGCGTTACCAACCCACGTTCGACTGGTGAGAAAAATCTCGAAGGTTACCGCGACAATGCTGCACGTCTGCAATTCTTGTATAAAAATGGCGACTTCAGTGCTCTGGTGAATTTGCATGGCCGTGACATGTCTGGCAATGCCACTCTGTTCCGCGCCAATATTATCCAAAAAGGAACAAACAATATTGTTCCTGGCTTTGACTATGCCAGCTACCCAACAGATGGCCTGAACAGCCAGAAGCTGCAATCTTCCGGTGGCAGCGTACGCTTGCGCTGGGATATGCCAGGCATCAGCCTGCATTCCATCACTGCGTATGACAAGGCAAAATTCTATAGCCGCGCTGACGTTGACGGCGGTTATGGCGCATCGTTCGCTTCTTCCATGGGCCCTGGCTTTATCCCCTTCCCATCTGAAACTGCAGATGGCTTGCCTAGCCTGAAACAGATCACGCAAGAGTTCCGCGTTGAATCCAATACTAAAGATGCGCTGCAATGGATAGGTGGCTTGTATTACTTCAGTGAAGAACTGCAAGTTGACAGCTTTGACTTCAATTCCCTGGCACCAGGCAATCCACAAGACGGTTATGCAGTTCAACATCAAAGCGCAAAATCCTGGGCAGCCTTCGGTACTGTGAACTATGCGGTTACTGAACAGTTCAAACTGCGCGGCGGCTTGCGTTATACCAGCGATAAAAAAGACTTTGATGCACAACGTACCTGGACACCGGGCACAGCCCTGGGCACGCCTGGCACGCCGTTGTTCAGAGCCAACCCATCTGCCACCAACATCAGTTGGGATCTGGGCGCAAACTACACACTGGATAAAGCAACATCCGTGTTCGCCCGTATCGCTACTGGCTACCGCGCACCGAGTATCCAGGGCCGTGTCTTGTTTGGTGACAGTATTTCCGTCGCCAATTCAGAAAAAACCCTGTCTTTCGAAGCTGGTATCAAGAAAGATATTCTGGATAACACAGCACGTATCAGCGCAACAGTATTCCAGTACACAGCCAAAGACTTGCAGTTGACTGCAGGTAGCGGCGGCGTGAACCAGAACAAACTGGTCAATGCTGACAAAGCTGTTGGTCAAGGCTTTGAAATGGAATTGCAAGCCAACCTGAACCGCAACTGGAAAACCACATTAGGTGTCAGCTACAACGATACTGAAATCAGGGATGGCAAACTGTTCGTCGCGCCTTGCGGTAACGGCTGTACAGTCACCAACCCTGCTGGCCCTGTTGCCGGTACCGTGCTGATCGGTGGCAACCCGCTGCCACGCGCACCTAAATGGGTAGGTAACTTCTCGCTGCGTTATTCCACACAAATCGGTGAAGGCACTTTGTACGCCAGCACAGACTGGTCTTACAAAGATTCCTACAATATGTTCCTGTATGAAGCCAAGGAATACAAAGCCAAATCCATGCTCGAAGGCGGCCTGCGCCTGGCTTACATGTGGGCTGACGGCAAATATGAACTCGCTGCTTATGGTCGCAACATCACCAACAAGCAACAAGTCATTGCCGCCATCGACTTCAACAACCTGACAGGTATCCTGAACGAACCACGCAACTACGGCGTACAGTTCAAGGCTAACTTCTGATAGCTTGCTAAGCTGATAAAAACGCCGGAGTGATCCGGCGTTTTTTTATGGGGGGCACATTAAAATAGATGCGGTGATGGCAGGAACCATGGTTATCCTCCACCCATGCCGTGAGTGAATCCAGCGAATATAAAGAGTTCAAAAGTAAACCTGCCTGATTTCGCTGTCGATTGCGTTTCACTGGCAATGTGAAAGAAAGCGCATTCCCTGGTTTTAGCGAGGTCAAGGAAAAAATCAAAATCGCATTTTTATGTAACTGCTATTTGCAATTGAAAATGAGAGCGTCAACTGATCACCTCAGTCCGCAGTTGTCATCCTCGTGCATGCCAGCAAAAGCCGATATCGATTGATCAGATAAAAATGCAATGCACTGTGCCTTTCTCATTGCGCCTCGAATTTTCGCACTGCCCGGCTGACGGTCATGTAGTGCACAGTGAAAAATTCTGCTATTTCTGCCATGGTGTAAGCACCGGAATGATAGGCACGATACATGGCCTCATCTCGATTTATATATTGCTGCTGGTAAGTAGCTAGAGGGAGTGCAATGGAACGGCGATGTGCCAGCGACACTTCACGCAGATCTTCAGGCCGTAATTGATGCTGGTATTTTTCGACAAACTCATCATCACCCAGAAGCAACTGATGTCTGGTCGCCAGCAGAGGTGATGGCAAGCCCACTCCTTCCAGCACAAATTTTGCATAGGCCACACGCGCCCGCTTCCGGCTGCTACCAAATTGCCCCAGCAGCCAGTCAGTATCAAGCCATTCTGGCGCATGCTTGTCGTGCATGCAGTAATCATAGCTACTCCAGGGCCAGTCTTCTGGCAGGTCCACCATTCCGGCACGCACCGGATTAAGAACAACGTAGCGGGCCAGCTCTAATAGGTGCGCTTCTTTTTGCACCAGAATAGCCTTGTACCTGCCCTGGAACAAATGCCCGACTTGCTTGTGTTTGCGATTGAAGCGCTGGGTGAACAAGCCATTGAGCTGGCGCATGCCACGCGACAAATTACCATCCACGGTTTCTACCAACAGATGATAATGATTACTCATCTCGCAGTAGGCATGCACCACCCAGTTAAAGCGATCACATACCTCTGCCAGCACCGTGAACCACTCCTGACGGTCTTCATCATCGAGATAAATATCCTCACGCCTGTCTCCGCGAGAAGTGACGTGATACAAAGCTCCGGCAAATTCTAATCGTAGGGGTCTGGCCATGGTTTAAGCATAACATAATGGCTAATGGACGAGAATGTTGGAATGTTAGAACTGACCCCATTTTTGCGTTCATTTTTTGCGCAAACTCGCTCGGCTCATCTACATGATGCTCACCAAAGGCGAAGAATACACCGATAAAGGACAAGATTATTACGAAGAACGCTATCGTGAACGGGTCTTGCACCACCTTGCAAAAAAGGCCGAAAAGATGGGGATGAAGCTCGTTCTCAATGAAGAGACCAATTTAAACCTATATAAATCAAATGGTTAAAATTGTTTCTTAAGAGAACTGACCCAATTTTTTCAACTGAACCAAAATCTTCGCCAGATTTTGCAAAAAATGCTGATTTGGCGAAGGAGTTTGGTTTAACTGAACGCTGAACAGAGCAAGCAACTAATGATCTGGTATGTCAACAAATCGTTCACGACAATCATGTGCAGACAAGAAATCCCTCCAATACGAAATTGAAGTAATGTATTTACCCAAACTTACCCACCCTTTATATGTTTCTTCATCATTTTCTCCACATCTAATAAAAAAAGTAACTCCACTTGGTTCTATGCGGGCCTTACGAATTTCATATTTATCTGAAAGAATCTCTAAAGCCGAGCCTCCTCCTTTAACTAAGTCAATAACCTTTAATGCGCTTTTGCAATCATCAATATTTTGAATAACATTTGTAATATGTACTGCAAACAATCCTCTTGGATCCCAGTAACCACTATGCGGAGGATTTTCTAATATTGCACTTGCATATGGCTGAAGTTCAGCCATTAGCTCATCGTTCTCGTCCCACGCTTCAGCACGCTGAAAATATAGCTTCATAATATTACCTTATAGGCCAACCACGCCATTTACTAACAGAACCACCAGAAGTAGGAGGGACAAATCTAAACTGAACTCCGGAAGGGGATACCGCATTAAATGCTGTGTTGTTTGTTGGTTGCAATGCTTGCCCTGCTTTAAATGCTTCGGTAATTTCATAATTTGTTCTTGCAACTGACCAATCTTTAGGGACAAAAGTTGACTGACCCTGATTACTTGTTTTGGCAATACCATTAACCTCAATTCGCCCTGTATAAACACCAACATCATTTGGTGGAAATGTGTATGCCGTAACCTTAGCATTAATTTGTCCTTTTTCATTTATACCACTTGCTTCTCGATGGAATCCTACAGCGTTGTTATTATTATTGATGTGGCCATCATAAATATGAGCTGTATCAATTTGTGCCAATATATTTTGATCCGTTTTTGCGACATAGTAACTCTCAACTCTACCAATTTGAGTCTTATTTGTTCCAATTCGTTCAAGCGATTCAACTTCAGATTTAACAAGCGCAACATTATTCAGCGAAGATGGGGTCAGTTCTAACATTCCAACATTCTTATCCACAAAAATTCAGCATTTCTCAAAGCACGCGGAGGCGATCGGCGGCGCGTAATCGTTCGCCGGGTTGAAAATGTTGGAATGTTAGAAATGACCCAATTTTTTGGAGCAGATAACGCTGTTCCTTGCCCCTGGCCCTCGTGGGTACCGGGGCACGGATTCTAGCGCTGGAAGTGACGCTTGACGGTTGAGCTGCGGGCGGGCGCAGCGAATACTTCAATGGCGAGCACCATCATCATGAGAGCAAGGAAGCGCGTCATCTGATATCAAGCTTTAAACGGTCAACCTGTGCCTGAAACAATCTAACCGCCGCATCCACTCGGGCACTGTGGCTACGCACACTATCACTTGAAGTGGGCCGCGCATCCTCCACCGCCTGCAGCCACGAAGCGACCAGGTCCTTGATTTTTCCCCTTAGCAGGGGGCTATACTCTTCCATGGCAAGCAATTTGTCATAGTCACTAACAGTCTCTTGTTTGGCCCATTCGACCGTCTTCAGCCTTTCATCCACACCGCCAGGGTTAGACATGAAATTCTTCCAACTCAAGGTCACAATCGACAGACTAACTATACGGCCATTGACAAAGCTCTCAGTCGCGGCCTTGTTTGCTTTTTCGTTGTCCAGTTTTTTTTGGGATAGCCGCGCTGACTCAAGCTTGTCCGGATCAGCCTTGTCGTCCAACTCTTTCTTTTTTGGGAAATCTATGTCAGCTTGTTTCGCTGAAGCATCGATACACTTCAAGCGCTCTTTTTGAGACTTGATCGACACACAGTCAGCGGCATTACTCACGCCACACGCCAGCACTGCAGCGGAAAAAACAATCGTTAGCACCGAAGCCTTCATTCTCATCTCCATAAAATTTACATTTATTTATGTGTATTTTCAAACCGATCCCGACTTCGTCGTTCAATGCCATGTGCGCGCCTGCACGCTTATATCAGAACTACTCCCGCATCCACTTGAGCATGCGAGGAAAAGCAGGCTTACCTTCTTTCTCCGCCCGCACAGCCCCCAGGCTCAGACCAGCCCATTCCAGAAACGGCAGGCCAATAAAATTACCTGATTCAAAAGTCTCTATCAACCAGCTGGAATCTTCCTTGTAACCATTCGGATGAAACACAAAATCCAGCGGCAAATCAAGTTCCCTGGCCACCGCCAATGACCACAAAATGGCTGCGATTTCTTCACCTTGTGGTGGCCAGTCCTTATCTTGCTGATCACTGCCTATGAGTGCACGATTGGCAGATGGTGTCACCGCCAGGTGCCCGGCCTCATGCACCATATCACCGGGATATTTGAGTTTGCCATAATCGACATAAATGCAGCCAGGCCCCAGATCAAGGCCGGGCAAAAACGTTGCGTGCTGCAATTCACACTCAATAACCGCGATGCCTATCTTGCCAAGAAAATTCAATACTTTATCAAGACGCGGGTCATCGCGCACACTGGGATTAATTTCTGCCACACCGGTTTCCATCATGGATTCAGCCTTAGCTTTGTTGTCGCAAACGCTGGGCAACGCTGGCGCAATGCTCTACTTGGGCAGCAATATTTTCAGGTACGGCAATCTCACCAGCCAGTACGGACCTGATCCAGGCTGCTGTCGTAGCTGCATCGATACTGTCAGGTACAGCAGGCACTTCCGCCAGAGGTTCTTGCTGCGCAGGTACCAGGGTAGTGCCCTGCCCGGCATGGAACCAGTCTATCTGCTGGGCCCGGCCTGTGCTGGCAACGGTCTCTCCTTCGGTACCACGCATGAGGAATACATCCCCAGCTTCAACAGGTGCGCAGCGGGTGAAATAGTTTTGCAACATCAACAGATATTCAGGATGGGTGTAAGAACTCAGGCGCAAGGCGGGTACGACAAAAGGTTGCAAGAGTTTGACCAGGGTATGGGTGGAATTGCGCACGCCCAGAATACTGCGCAGACTCAGCAAGTGCGCCATTGCGGGCGATAAAGCGTCTATCGGCATAAAGGCCGGCTGCTTTTGCCGCATCTGCTCCAGCACTTGTTCTGAGCTGGTCACCAAAGGCAAGCCCAGGGCCTGGAATATCTCTGCAGTAGCAACACGCCCTGCATCTGTGCGCACACCATGTACCAGCACAGGCACACCCCGTCGTGCGAGCAACAAGGCCAGCAAAGGCGTCAGATTGGCTTTCTTGCGTGCACCGTTATAAGTTGGTATGACTACCGGGGCATAAGGACTATCTGCAGGTGCTTGCAGCGGCAAAATGTAGGGTTGAGCCGCCTGCAGGAAGCCTGAAATTTCTTCTATGGACTCGCCTTTGATGCGCATGGACAGCAAGATGCCGCCGAGCTCCAGATCAGAGACCCGTCCGGCCAGCATGGCGGTATAGAGCATTGCGGCGTCAGCTTGCGTCATACTGCGCGCCCCATCTTTGCCGCGACCTATTTCCTTGATGAATTTGGCAGCGGCAAGAGGCTCGACCGATTCCGTCGCAGAATTTGCAGTGAATGGAGAAAATTTCAAACCTGTTCCTTCAACAGTTTCTGGATAAAGCGCCACTCATCTGGCTTGACTGGCGTAATGGACAAACGGCTGCCTTTTTGCAGCACCGTCATGTCCGCCAGTTCAGGGTAAGTCCGGAGTTCTGCCAGGCTCAGCAAACGGGTCTTGCGCTTGGCCTTGACATCTACCATCATCCAGCGCGGGGTTTCCTGGGTCGCTTTGGGATCAAAGTATTTACTGTCTTTTTCAAACTGGGTGTGATCCGGGTAAGCATTGCTGGCCACTTCGGCCAGACCGGCGATGCCAGGCTCGGGACAACTGGAATGGTAAAACAACACACCATCACCGACCTTCATGCCATCGCGCATGAAATTGCGCGCCTGGTAATTGCGTACGCCAAACCAGGGAATGCTGGGCAAAGCCAGCACATCATCAATACTTATCTCATCCGGCTCAGACTTCATCAACCAATATGCCATGGTGAACACCTGCAAAGTCAAAAGGAAATTGTCGCACATTTATCTGGCGACGACACAAACACATGAGAACGATAAACCTCGTGAATTGATCGGGCATAAAAAAACGGCTGTCATAAAAAATGACAACCGTTCAGAATAAGTCCCCACCGATGCCGCTATGCCGGCATCCTGAACCTGAGCGGTTCAAGTTGGCCACGGTCAATTCAATTTCGGGTTCATCGGACTAGCGACGCTCACACCTATCGAACAATGTTCCACGGCCTATGCACTAAAATGGTTCAAGGAATATATGGCATTGGCGAACACGGCAGGGATCTAAAGTGTACCCTGAAATGCCCGCGCATCGCCAGCTATTTTGATTAAATTAAATAATAAGCTCATCAATCAAAATAGTTTTTCTTGTGGAGTCAAAGCCTGATCCATCATTTCATGCATTTCGTTGATCTTTTGTTTGACTTCTGCCAGAGACAAGCCAGACAAAGGGCCTTCGGGTGACTTGGTCGCCAGCAACTCTGTGGTCATGCTCAATGCTGCCATGACGGCGATCCTGTCAGTACCCTTGACTTTTGCAGCATCACGTATAGCGGACATCTTGCCATCAAGGTAGGCAGCAGCTTCGCGCAGGGCGCGGTCTTCACCCTCGCGACAACTGAGTTTGTAACTCTGCCCCATGATATTCACATCGACCTGTATGACTTTTACTTCGCTCATGCTGCCTCCTTGTCATTCAATACCTCGGCAGGCAGTTGCGACAGCAAGGCAGAGACACGGTCATGGGCCTGCTGCATGCGTTGTTGCAAGTCTGTGTTTTGGGTCGCCAATGACACCACGTCATTACGCAATCTGGCATTTTCGCTGCGCAGGGTGTGTGCCAGTACAGTAAGCTGCTTCACTTTTTCAGTAAGCAATTCGAATTCGGAAATCATCATGTCTCAGTTTTAGGGGTATACAACCTGGTCGTCAACGCAGAGTTCAATTATACGAGCAAATTTTCTGTCAGAGCAGGTCTATCAGGCTGCCATCACTCAAAATAAGTGCAGCATGGACGGTTTTATCAGAAAATACCTGCTTTAAGGCTAGTACATAATCCAGCAACTGCTGGCGATAGCCCACCTCCTGGCCGGGTAAAAGCTGACGCTTATAATCCAATACCCAGACCTCATGCGAAAAAACCACAACCCTGTCCAGGCGCAATAATTTTTTCTCGACCAGCACATCCATTTCATTACGAGCATATATATATGCGTCAGGCTCATAAAATTTTCGCAATGCAGAATTACTGAATATACACTCAGCCTGTTTGCGTATGGTCGCTGCCACGGTACTGGAACAAGGCAGCCAGGCTGCAATGGTTTCCGCATCTGGCACCGCAATGGGCCAGCTCTTTGCGTTATTGCTCAAACGTTCCATCAGGGTATGCAGAGCTATGCCTTCCAATTGTTCATCACTGCTCACTTCCAGCACGATCTCTTCAGCAGGCATGGCAGGGGGTTCAAATACCGCCATGCTGAATGACTGATCCTGCTGCATTTCACTCTCAATATTCGCCGCAGCCGGCGATTTTTCTTCTACATGATCGAGGTAGCCATACCAGCTAGGCGCAACTTGCTTTTTCCCGCTCTGCACACCACTAAGTATCAATATCTGCTTGGCACGCGTGATGGCGACATATAAGAGATTCCAGTTCTCTTGCGTGGCCTGGGCTTCTTCCTGCGCAAAAAAACGGTCACGTGCAGCGCCGCGCTGGTCTTTTTTACCGAAGACAGAAAAATGCCTTTCTTCACCTGCCTGTAAAGGCCATTGGCACAGCACGCCTATCCTGTCCTTCATCGACTCACTATGATTGGCATCGAGCATGACGACGATCTTTGCCTCCAGCCCCTTGGCGCTGTGGATGGTCAATATGCGAACAGCATCGGCCGCACTATCCACCGCAGATTCATCAGGTGCGTCACTGTCACCGCCACGGCGCAAGGCACTCAGGGCAGCGATGAACTTTGGCAGGCTGGGGTAACGCCCTGCATCCAGGTTCAAAGCCAGTTCAGTAAAGCTATGGATATTGCCCATGACCTGGCTGCGCTGCGCAACTGACGATGCTTGCGCATAGCGTTGCAAAACCTCGCCTTGATGCAGGATGCGATCCAGCAAATCATGCACGGGTAAATAATAAGACGCTTCCATCCATTGTTGCAGCAAGCTGGCGGCGCGTTGCAGAACTGGAAAAGAATCATCCTGCTTCGAGGCTAAGTCCAAGGCCAAGGTTTGCAGGCGCTTCCACCAGGTCGTTTCATGGCGCATGGCCAACGCAATAAGATCGTCATCACTGGCTGCCACGATGGGCGACTTTAACACATGCGCCAGCGCACGGTTGTCACCCGGGGTCATCAGGAAATTTAATAGTGCGATCAAATCCAGCACTTCCAGCGCATCCAGCAAGCCACCTCGACGACTGGACACGAAGGGGATGCCTGCTTCGCGCAAGGCTTTTTCATAGGCAGACAAGTGTGTGCGGCGCTTGACCAGCAGCATCACATCACTCCAGTGCCAGCTATCGGCACCCTGCCCGGCACGTATGCCCAGCAAGGCTTGCGCGACTTGCTTGCCTTCTTCATAGCGTTGCTGGTTTTCTGCCTCTTCCAGCGGCGTTGTCAGCGGATTGCGCAGAGGAAAACGTGAAGGCGCAGCTTCTTCTTCGCCTCCCTCTTCAATATCAATGGGCGCGGCCATGCCTATCAATGGCAAACGCCAGACCGCACCGTCTGCATCTGAAGCCGTAGTCTGCGCATGAAACAGCGGGTTGCCATGCATACTGACATTGAGTACATCAACAACCGCAGGCGCATTCCTGCGCGTCTGGTTGGTACGCAACACCCGCGCGCCCTGCGTTGCCAGCATATTTTGCGCGGCGGTAAACACTCTCGGTTCGGCACGGCGGAAACGATAGATGGATTGCTTGGGGTCGCCCACGACAAACACACTGGGCTTGGCGCCATCGTCGCCATAAGCTTCCAGCCAGGCTTGCACTATGCCCCACTGCAGGGGATTGGTATCCTGAAATTCATCTAGCAAAATATGCTTGTAGCGCGCATCAAGGCGGCTATGCAGGTAGGCTGCATATTCTTCATTACTGAGCAGTCTATATGCCTGCCATTCGAGGTCTGCAAAGTCAAATACCCGCTGGTCTGACTTCAGACTTTGGTAGCATTCAAGATACGCCGTACCAACAGCAAACAGGGCCTCATTGACTTGCATAACCAATTTCTCTGCACTGCGTTTTTGCAGTTGATGCAGCGCCTGTACTATCGCTTCGCATTCATCTTCAAAGGCATTGATTTGGTCTATACCCAGGTGTTTTTCTATGGAGGCAATCAGCGCCTTGACCTTGACATTATGTGAGCGGATATTGCCTTGCCCATTGATGAAGCCATCGCAAATCATGGCAAAGGCGTCCAGGCTAGGGCCATCCGTCAGGCCTTGCTCTATCTTGCTGGCATTGGTCTGGTTATTTTTTGAACCCTGGCCCAATACCAGGGCCATGTGAGCAATGCGCTGGTATAGCTGGGCGTCTTCCCAGATGCTAAGCCGCGCATCCTGGTACAGGTCTGCGCCGCATAAATCACGCAACCAGTCCAATGGGCCACCCAGTTCAATTTGCTGGTTGCTGGCCCACCACTCTGCCCGCTTGTCTAGGAAAGCTTCCAGCATTTCGCGTGCATTGAAGTCGCCTATTTCCTGATACAGGAATAGCAGCGCCTCCTTGATGTCAGCATGCTCTTCCTGCGCCAGCATCTGCATGAGCTGGCCGTAGGCTTCGCGCTGTATGTCACCACTGGCCTCGACAAGCGTAAAGCCATGCGGTACGCCAGATGCCAGCGGTGCCAGTTGTATCAGGCGGCCAAACCAGCTATGAAAGGTGTCCAGTGATAATGACTGCGGGCTGGACAAGACCTTTTCGTACAAGCCACGCGCCAGCGGTATTACATTCTGTAAATCTGCTTCAGCTATGCCGCGCTCAGTCAACAATTGCCGCACATGGGAGATATCTGCCAGTGCCAGTTCATGCAGCAAATCCATGAGGCGTTCGCGCATTTCCTGCGCAGCCTTACGGGTAAAGGTAATCGCCAGTAATTCTGCCGGTTCAGCACCGGCCAGCAAGAGACGCAACATGCGCGACACCAGCAACCAGGTCTTGCCACTACCTGCACAAGCTTCAACGACGACGCTATGGCGCGGGTCACAGGCGGTTGCCGTGAAATGGGCATGACTGACAGCCTGGCCATTAACTTCATAAGCCTGTGAATATTGAGGCGCCTGCATGGATTCAGTCATCACCATGCCCCCTTGCGACACAGGCCTCGCATTTCACAATACTGGCAATTTGCTTCTACACCATGGGCTGGCAAGCTTACACCTTTCTGTATGAATGACATGCTGGTTTTAATCGCCAGTGCCAGTTCTGAAACCCAGCGATCAAAATCGTCAGCAGCGACGTCACCGGCCTTGCCCTGACTGAGTTCCAGCGCGACATAACTGCCTGAGCTGACAGGCAAATCCGTCAGCAAGCCATAAAATGGCAATTGATGATCTTCACCTTCCTTCAGTCTTCTGCGCAAGTCATTCAGATTTTTTGTCTTGTAATCGAGTACTGCCACTTCACCATTCATATTTCTGTCTATGCGGTCTATGCGACCTTTGAGCATGACCTGGCCACCCTGCCATTCCAGCGTTTTTTCATTCTTGATTTCACCCATATCAAACTGCCAGCCAGCTTCTTCATGCGCCTGCATCCAGGCGACATAGGCGGGAATGACTTTATCCCAGCGCACGCTATAAGCTAGTGCCGCAGGACTCTTTTGCAAGACATCGGCAAAAAAATCAACGGAGATATTGCGCAGTAAAGCTTCTTTATCCACGCCAGGCTGATTGACTTGAACAGCTTTCAACTCTTCATGATAACGCTTGAGGATGGCATGCAACCAGTCACCATAGTCACGCTTCTCCGGCATATCCGACAACTCATCCAGCGCACTCAAACCCAGCATGCGCCCGGCAAAAAACTGATACGGGCAAACCACCAGGCTGGTATAGGCACTGGCAGATAAAGTTGTAGGCAGCAGCGCAGCCGCAGAGGGCGTGGGCATATGCTGGATGCTGGCTTGCATGGTCCTGACTGGCAAATCCAGGGGATGGCTGTCCAGCACGCCCTGCTGGGTACGCTCCAGTGTCAGACCCAGTTGTTCCAGCCACGGGCTGACGGGATTATGTTCGCCATTCAGGCTGCCCTGCCAGGATAAAACGATGTCTGTGTTACTCAGCAAGAGTTCGGCAAAGTCGCGCAATTGTTGCTGCTGGCGTGACTCGCGGGTTTCCAGTCCACATTCGCGTCTGACTGCATTTGCAAAAAACAAAATCTCGCTGGCTTGCGATGGCAGGTGTGACGCGTCCGCACCGACCAGCAGTACCGCATCAAAGGGACGCAGGCGCGCGCCATTCAGCGGCAACATGACCACGCGCTTGTCGGTATGTGCGAACACAAATGCCGTGCTCTCCAGTTGCAGGTTCATCAGGGCACGCCATTCAGCAAAGGTGAATGGGGTTTTCAAGTCCGCACAGGCAAGCTGCAATTTCTGTAGCAATTGTATGATTTGCGCGCCAGCCGGGTCTGCCTGGAAGGCATTGAACATGGAGAGGTCAAAGAAAACCTGCAAGCTCAGTGCACTCCATTCAGACAGGCTGCGCCTGCCAGTGAAATTACCAGCCTGTCTGGACATGGACCTGATCCAGCGGCTGGCGGGCCCGGTATCCTTGCCCGCATCCAGTGCAGCCAATACTGATTCCCAGCCACCCAGCACATTGGCGCGACGCAAGACCAGCTCTATGCGCATGACCATATCTGCCTTGGCGGGGATGGCATCTTGCTCAGGCTCAGTATTATCCGGGTCTTTCCACAGCAAGTAAGGGGATTTCAAGAAATCCAGCAAGGCCATGGTATCGGCCCGCGTCGTCACCACTTCCAGCCAGGCGGCGATGGCTGCCGCAGCCCGGGTGGTCGATAGCTTCCAGCCGGTTTCATCTGCCACCATGATCTGTGCGCGTTCCAGCAAGGCGCGTATGCGGCGGGACACGACGCGGTCTTGCGCCACCACTGCCACACTTTGCTTGCCTTCCTGCAGCCAGTTGATGATGGTTTGCGCCCCCTGCACCGCCTCATCTTCCAGCGACGTGGCGCGGCACAGGCGTATGTGAGATGTCTCTACATATTCAGTCAGCGCCTGCTGATGCTGGCTGCCGGTATCCTGCAAACCCGGCCAAGCATGGTAATACGGCTGCGGCAAGGTATGCGCGCGCCAGTCCAGGCTGATTTGCAATACGCTTTGCTTCTTTGCCCAGGCTTGCAAAAATGCCTGCTCCATGGGATTGGGCGGGGTGGGCGCTATCCACAGCAAAGGCTCGCTGGCCTGCATGGCAATTTGCAGTAATTGCGCATAGCGTTTTACCTGCGGGTCGTTACCGTCGAGCTGGCTCTGCCAGACTGACCATACCAATTGCGTTTCTTCTGATAATAAGGCTTGTGCAGGCGCGGGCAATTGCGCCAGTGCCGCCTGCCAGTCTTTTTCCAGCTTGCTTTTATCCTTGCCTACGGTGGGTAACAAGACAGCGGTCAATTCATCCGACAGCGTCAGCAGAGTCTGCGCCAGCGGCAATAAATCCGTATTGCGGCGCGCACCAAATAATTTCTTTAACCAGGGATGTTGCCGCAATTCCGCATACAGCCCCATAAGCCTTTCGCTGGAATCTCCGCCAATGTTATTTTGCAGTGCAGCATCCGGCGCCTGCATTTCCAGCAGGGCAAACAGGGTTTGTATGCGTGGCGGAATAAAGTTACCCTGCAATACTGTCCCCAATGCCCTTAACAGCAGGTGGGCGTGCTGATAAGTAGGCACAATCACCCTTACCCCGGAAAAATCCCGCTCTTGCTCGCGCGCCCAGCCCTGCTCCCTGGCGGCGCGCAAAAACGCCTGTGCAGTCTGTTGCCAGAAGAGGGGACCAGCAGGTATCAGTTGGGGATTATGTAGCATCAAGGATTAATGGTTTTGCCTGTAGAGCAAGTATACTATGCGACGGCTACAGCATTTTGGCTGCATGCATGACACTTTTCTAAAAAATAGGTTATTATCTACCGCATAGCTAACCATGCCTGACTCATTTTGCTTTAGTCACGGTGCGACACTATTCAACACCATTGAATTTGTGACTATCACCCCCAGATTCAAATCAGAATGCGGCGCGGTCCCAAAATACCGACATTCAGTGGCGCTGTTACCCCTTAATTTTTCCCTCTCGTTGAGGATTCCATGAGCGAAAACATCAAATATGTAAGCGATGCTTCATTCGAAGCAGACGTATTAAACTCTAACGTACCGGTATTGGTCGATTTCTGGGCTGAATGGTGCGGTCCTTGCAAAATGATCGCCCCTATACTGGAAGAAGTTGCCAAAGAATATAACGGCAAAATCATCGTAGCCAAGATGGACGTAGATGCCAACCAGGCAATTCCTGCCAAGTTCGGTATCCGTGGCATCCCTACCCTGATCCTGTTCAAGGATGGTAAATCAGCGGCACAAAAAGTAGGCGCATTGGCAAAAGGCCAATTAACATCTTTCATTGACAGTAATATTTAAGGTATTATTGCGGTCTGAAACTTTAAAGCTGCGAACAACAAGATTGTTTGCAGCTTTAAAATACAGAAACAAGAGACAGCTGCCCCGGTTGATGACCCTCAACTGCTGCATGCAAATTCAGACCTGAATTACATAATATTAAATAAAACGAAACCAAGACAGAATTCTTTCTATCCTGTTTAATCTGTAGTTCCTCTGCTCACTCCCCCACCCCATAATCCCATCCCGGGACACTCACCATGCATCTATCTGAACTAAAGGCCTTACACGTATCCGCTTTATTGGAAATGGCCATAGGACTCGATATCGATAACGCTGCGCGTATGCGCAAGCAGGAATTGATGTTCGCGATCCTCAAAAAACGTGCAAAATCAGGCGAACAAATTTTTGGCGATGGCGCCCTTGAAGTATTGCCTGACGGCTTTGGCTTCCTGCGCTCGCCAGATGCCAGTTACATGGCCTCGACTGATGACATCTATATCTCTCCTTCGCAAATCCGCCGTTTCAATCTGCATACTGGCGATTCCATCGAAGGTGAAGTACGTACACCAAAAGACGGTGAGCGTTATTTTGCATTGGTGAAGGTGGACAAGGTCAATGGCGAATCGCCAGAAGCCTCCAAGCACCGCATCCTGTTTGAAAATCTGACGCCGCTGCACCCGAACAAGGTATTGACACTCGAACGCGAAATGCGCGGCGAAGAAAATACTACCGGCCGCATCATCGACATGATCGCCCCTATCGGCCGTGGCCAGCGTGGTTTGCTGGTGGCGTCACCAAAATCCGGTAAGTCCGTCATGCTGCAACACGTGGCACACGCGATTACCACCAATCACCCTGACGTTACTTTGATCGTTTTGCTGATCGACGAACGCCCGGAAGAAGTAACCGAGATGCAGCGTTCAGTACGCGGTGAAGTGGTCGCATCGACTTTCGATGAACCAGCTACCCGTCACGTACAAGTTGCTGAAATGGTGCTGGAAAAAGCCAAGCGCCTGGTAGAAATGAAAAAAGACGTGGTCATCCTGCTGGACTCCATCACCCGTCTGGCACGTGCCTACAATACTGTCATCCCGGCTTCCGGCAAGGTATTGACTGGTGGTGTGGATGCAAACGCCCTGCAACGTCCAAAACGCTTCTTCGGCGCAGCACGTAATGTAGAAGAAGGCGGCTCACTGACCATCATCGCGACAGCCCTGATCGAAACCGGCAGCCGTATGGATGACGTGATCTATGAAGAATTCAAAGGCACAGGCAATATGGAAGTTCATCTGGAACGCCGTCTTGCTGAAAAACGCGTCTACCCAGCCATCAACCTCAACAAATCCGGCACCCGTCGTGAAGAATTGTTGATCAAGCCGGATCAATTGCAGAAGATCTGGATCTTGCGCAAGTTGCTGTATAGCATGGACGAAATCGAAGCGATGGAGTTCATCCTCGACAAGATGAAGGCCACAAAAAACAACGCAGAGTTTTTTGAAATGATGCGCAGAGGCGGTTAAGCCCCTTCTTGTTTTCAGGCTGAAGAGCCGCCACCTTTGTGGCGGCTTTTTTATTGCCTGGAGTCATGGCAAAAGTCGTGACAAAAGTCGTGGCAACAGCCCTGCTAGAACAACAAAAAAGCTGGCTTCCACACAGAGAAGCCAGCTTTTTTCACTACCTGTTTTACAAATTATCCACGCACCTGATCATCTGTTTTTTCTTTGTGGATTTTTTTGGATTGATGGTTCTCAGCGTGTTCGATGTTGCGCTGCTCGGCTGCGCCGACATGACCATTTTTTGCAGCAACCGCTTCTTTGTGATCAACTCTGGCCTGGCCTTTTTCCAGCTTTGCCACTTCATGATTGCTCAACTCACCAGACTTGACGCCATTTTCAACGCGCTGTTGCTGGTTGACGTTTCTTTGTACGTCGGCCTGCATGCGTTTGCTGGATACTGAATTGGGATTACCTACCTGGGCATCATGCTTTTCCGCATAAATATCGGCACTGGCCTTATCCTGCATTCTGGCCAATTTGCTTTTTTCTTGCTGACTCAGCTTGCCATCTTTCAAGGCCTTGTGTTCTTCATGGGCGACAGCCGCTTGCTCACGTTCCAGCTTGCCTGCTTCTTTAGTCGTCAGCTGTCCGGTTTTCAAGCCTTCTTCTATGCGTGTTTGCTGGTTCACATTGCGTTGTACATCGCTGCTGACGGTTTGTGCAAATACAGAACCTGTCAGCAAACCTGCCAATAACAAGGGAATGAATTTCGTTTTCATGATGATGTCCTTATGCAGTGTTAAATTTATTTGTGCTAGTCACATCTCTATAACGACTCATCAGAAAGTGCCGATGACAGCCAAGCTGTAAGAGAGAGTAACAAGCGTAAGTAGCAAAATGTAACGCCTTGAAGCATTGCAAACCCCAAAAGAAACGGGCCAGTCTTGTGACTGGCCCGCTTCTTTTTTACTTTATTTCTTTTACCTTACTTCTTTTACTTCATTTCTTCATGCCTTACTTGCTGGCCAAAACCTCAGGCTTGTTCCAGCCACCGCCTACGGCCTTGTAGATGCTGACCACGGCAGACAATTGCGCACGCTTGCTGTCGATCAGGCTGGACTGTGCCTGGAACAGATCACGTTGTGCATTCAAGACTTCCAGATAGCTGCTATAGCCATTCTTGTAGCGCAAGTCTGCGAGGCGCAATGAATCTTTCAAGGCAGTGACCCTGCGCTCGGAAGCCACATTCACCTGCTCATTGGCTGCCGTGTTGTTCAACGCATCATGCACATCACGGAAAGCGCCCTGCACTGCCTGCACATATTGCGCCAGTGCCTGGTTCTTGCGGGCTTCTGCCCCTTGCACTACCGCACCAATTGCACCGGCGCGGAAGATAGGTTGCGCCAGGCTGCTACCCAAACTCCACAGCAGCGATGCCGGATTGATCAAGTCCTGGAATACACGGGACTCGTAGCCAGCAGTCGTCGTCAATTTAACGCTAGGGAAATATTGCGCTTTGGCTTGGCCGATATCTGCATTGGCGGCTACCAGAGCCTGCTCTGCCGACAGAATATCCGGGCGACGATTCAGCAAATCAGACGGTAAGTCTGCTGGCATGACCAATTGCTGATGCAAGCTACCGATCTCGCTACCACGGGCAATCACAGGCTGCGCGATCGCGCTGGCAGAACGGCCCAGCAAGACCGCCAGTGTCGATTCTATGTTTGACAAGGCCTGTTTGGCTTGAGCATAACTGATGTCCGATGCGGCGGCTTCAGATTCAGCCACATGCAAATCAAGTTCGCTGGTTGCGCCAGCCGTAAAACGGCGCTGTTGCAAACGCAGGTTTTCCTGACGGGTTTTCAGAGTCGAATCCGCCAGGGCAAGTTGTGCATCGGCTGCGCGCAGGCTGAAATAAGTCTGCGCGACATTCGCATACAGGCTGCTTTGCACCAGGCCACGATTGGCTTCCTGCGCCAGCAAACGTGCACGGGCTGCTTCATCGGCACGCGCCAGCTTGCCCCAGAAATCAACTTCATACGAAGCTGTCAGGCTCAGTTGGAAGTCTTTGCTGTAAGGACTGACACCAGTACCCAGCTTGCCAGCATTTTCACTGGTACGGGTACGGGTTGCCCCAAGGTTGCCATCTACACTTGGATAGCGGTTCGAATTGGCACCGACCGCAACGGCACGTGCTTCTTCTATACGCGCTGCTGCCAACAACAGGTCCTGATTATTTTTTGTTGCTTCGTCCAGCAGGCTATCCAGTACCGGATCCTGAAAGCTTTTCCACCAGGCGGCATAATCGACTGCTGCCAGTTTGTTTTGCGTGACCACCACACCAGGGCTGGCCGGAGTTTCCAGCGCCGGACGCTGGTAATCAGGCCCTACCGAGGCACAGCCTGCCAGCACCATGCTGGCAACCAGTGTCGTTAATATGAATTTTGTTCCAGACATTATTATTCCTTCACATCTGCTTGAGGCGCATTGTGCAAAATATGGACAGGGTGCTCAAAATCCTGCTCAGTCGTTTTCAAGCGTCTGTCATTGATCAGCTTGAAGAACAGAGGCACAAAGAAGATCGCCAGGAAAGTCGCTGCCAACATACCGCCCAATACACCAGTACCCAGAGATTGACGCGCAGCAGCACCAGCGCCGTGCGAGAAAGCCAGTGGTACCACACCCAAAATAAACGCCAGCGAAGTCATCAGAATCGGGCGAAAGCGCAAGCGTGCTGCTTCCAGCGCCGCAGCCACCGGTGCATAACCTTCATGCACTTTCATGACCGCGAATTCCACAATCAAAATCGCATTCTTCGCCGACAAACCTAACAGCGTCACCAGACCAATCTGGAAATAGACGTCATTGTTGAAGTGACGCAGATAGACCGCCAGCAAGGCACCAAAAATACCGAAAGGCATCGCCAACAAGACCGAGAATGGCAAAGACCATTTTTCATACTGTGCAGCCAGGATCAGGAAAATCATCAGGACACCGGCACCCAGTGCCAGGCCTGCGGCATTGCTGCTGCGTTTTTCCTGGAAGGAAGCACCACCCCAGTCATACACGACATCGGCTGGCAAGACGTTTTTCGCAGCACGTTCCATCGCTGCAATTGCCTGACCAGAACTGTAGCCTGGCTTGGCATCGCCCAGCAATTTGATCGATGGCAAGGCATTGAAACGCTGTACAGAGTCAGGACCAGTGATGAACTTGATCGTCGTGAAAGCACGTACAGGTATCATCTGGCCAGTGGCAGAACGCACATACATGCTGCCTATGTCATCCGGCTTGGCACGATACTGGCCTTCTGCCTGCAACTGCACGGTGTAGATACGACCGTTCTTGTTGAAGTCATTGACGTAGTAACTACCCATAGTCGCAGCCAGGGTGTTATACACGTCAGACAGGGCCACACCCATGGAGCGTGCTTTTTCGTTGTCCACATCGACATACAACTGTGGTGAATTGGCTTGCCACAAAGTTTTAACACCCGCCAGTTCAGGCTGCTTGTTGGCTTCAGCGATCAGCAATGGCAACAGTTGCGCCAGACGCTTGACGCCGCCTTCACCCGCATTTTGCAGATAGAACTCAAAACCACCAGTCTGACCCAGACCCTGAATTGCAGGAGGGGCAAAGAACAAAGGCAAACCTTCCTTGATACGGCCAGTTTTCATATAGCTTTCGCCCACCATCTGCTGCGCAGACTGCGTGCGCTCTTCCCAAGGTTTCAATGGGAAGAACATAGTTGCAGCAGAAGATTTCAAACCGCCACCGCCCAGGAAATCCAGACCAACCAGGGCAAAGGTTGTATCGATGTTTTTGTTGGTTTTCATGATGGACTCAACCTGACGCACCATCGCATCAGTACGGTCCAGCGAAGCACCATCCGGCATGATAGCAGCACCAATGAAATAACCCTGATCTTCATCCGGCACCAAACCACCAGGCACGTTTTTCCACAGCAAACCAGTCAGGGCAACCATGCCCAGCACCAGTGCAATACCCAGTACCGCACGCTTCATAAAGAAGGTCACGCCATTGGTGTAACGCTTGGTCAAACGCAGGAAAGCTGCATTAAACCAGGTGAAGAAACGGTTATGATTTTCTGAACCAGGCTTGAGCAAGATCGCGCACAAAGCTGGTGTCAAAGTCAGAGCAACGATACCGGACAAGACCACAGCAATAGAAATCGTGACCGAGAACTGACGATACAATTCACCCGCCAGACCACCGAGGAAGGCGATAGGACCAAACGCAGCAACCAATACCAGCACAATCGCGATAACCGGGCCAGTCACTTCATGCATGGCTTCAATCGCTGCATCTTTTGGTGTCATGCCTTCTTCATTGATCAGACGCTCAACGTTTTCCAGCACCACGATCGCATCATCCACCACAATACCAATTGCCAGCACCATACCGAACAAGGTCAGCGTGTTGATGCTATAACCCAGCAAATGCAGACCAGCCATCGTACCAATCAACGATACCGGTACAGCCAGTGTAGGGATGATAGTCGCGCGCCAGCTTTGCAGGAACAGGTACACCACGATGAACACCAGCACCATCGCTTCGCCCAGGGTTTTCAACACTTCGGCAATCGACTCTGTCACGAAAGGTGTCGTGTCATACGGCGTGGCGTATTCCATACCTTCAGGGAACTTGGCTTTCAGATCTTTCAAAGTTTGCTCTACCGCCTTGCGGGTTTCCAGCGCATTTGCACCAGTCTGCAAGAACACACCGATATTCGCGGATGGGTGACCATTGACGCGGCCATACAGGTTGTAATCCTTGGAACCCAGTTCAACACGTGCGACATCACTGATACGGATGGCAGAGCCGCCCTTGGCAGATTTGATGATGATATTGGCAAATTCAGATGGTTCCAGCAAACGGCCCTTGGCTGTTACTGTCATCGTCAGTTCTTCGGTATTGTTTGGTGGTGCACCTACTTTACCTGCAGCGTACTGGGCATTTTGCTCAGTAATCGCGTTCGAGATATCGGCAACCGTCACACCCAGTTGTGCCATGCGGTCAGGACGCATCCAGATACGCATCGCATAATCCTTGGCACCGAAAATCTGGATATTGGTGGTACCCGGCACGCGCTTCAATGCATCCAGCACGTTCTGGGTTGCATAGTTGGACAAATACAGCGCGTCGTAGCGGTTATCTGGCGAGAACAAGGCAGCAACGACCAGGAAGTTGGACGAACTCTTGGAGACCGTCACACCTTGGCGGCGTACCTCTTGCGGCAACTTGGCATCAGCCTGACGCACGCGGTTATTAACGTTCACCGCCGCGATATCGAGATTAGTACCAACCTCAAAAGTGACGTTGATCGATACGCGACCGTCAGCAGAAGAAACAGAGTCCATATACAGCATGTGTTCCACGCCGTTGATCTGTTCTTCGATAGGGCCAGCGACAGTACGCTCAACCACCTCGGCAGATGCGCCAGGATAGACCGCAGTCACATTCACTACCGGCGGAGAAATCTCCGGGTAGCGCGAAATCGGCAGGACGCGCAAGGCGGCCAGACCGGCCAGCACGATGATCAGCGATAAAACTGTCGCGAAGATCGGCCGGTTAATGAAAAATTTTGAGAACATGAATTATTCCTTGTAGCCTTAGCTTTGTTATGCAGCGGATTTTCAGCTTGATACTTTGGCTTAATATAGGGCTTAGTGTTTTACCTCAGCGCTTGCTGCCGGTGCTGACGCTGCCGGCGCTGCTGCTGGTGCCGAAGCAGATGCACTGGAAGCAGCTGGCTTACCTTCTGCCGCAGGGGCACCTGGCGGCGCGCCAGCTGGCGCTGGTGAATTCGCTGCCTTGGCCGTAATCGCGATTGGCGTTACCGTCATGCCAGGATCATGCGCTTTGATGAAACCATCCACCAATACGCGGTCGCCACCTTGCAAACCCTTGGTGACTATCCATTCACCATGTGACCAGCCATCCAGCTCAACCGGCTTTGGTACCAGCTTGTTATCAGGCGACACCGTGAACACGATCTTGCCCATAGGGCTGTCAATCACAGCGCGTTGAGGTATCGCAATGGCAGCACTACGAGTAGCACCGCTGAGTATCACGCGTACGAACTGGCCTGGGCGCAATGTGCCGTCAGGATTAGGTACCTGGGCGCGGGCATCAAAACCACCGGTGTTAGGGTTCACTTTTTCACTGACAAAGTTCATCTTGCCTGTGACTGGAGCTGTGCTGCCGTCAGCCAGCTTTAATTGCACATCAAACGCCAGACTACCGTTATTGGTTTTCTTGCCAGGCAGGGCAATCTTGCCTGCGCCAACGTCTTTGCTCAGCTTCAGATAATCTGCTTCTGGCACGCTGAAGTTGACATACACAGGGTCAGTTTGCACGATGGTGGTCAGCAAACTGTCTGCTGCTGTCACCAGGCTACCGTTGGATTTGGCAGCAACGCCTGTTACGCCATCAATAGGCGCCACAACACGGGTATAACCCAGATTGAGTTTGGCTTCATTGACCTGTGCCTGTACTTGCTTGTAACTGGCTTCTGCTGTTTCCAGTGCAGACTTGGCATCATCAAATTCTTTCTGACTGATGGCTTTTTCTGCTGCCAGTGGTGTCAGACGGGCAAATTCGCGTTTGGACTGGTTCAGCTTGGCTTCAGCAACACCAGCGGCAGCCTCGGCAGATGCCAGTTGCGTACGATAAGCGCCCTGGTCTATCTGGAACAAGACAGTGCCAGCCTTGACGCGGGAACCCTCTTCATATAGGCGGTTTTCCAGGATACCGGCAACGCGGGCACGCACTTCTGTTTCACGTGAACCTGCGGTTTGCGCAGCATATTCAAAATCCAACCCCAGGTTGCGTGGCTGTACGGTAACGACATTTACTTCTGGTGCCGGCATTTTGCCTGGACCACCGGCGTTTGCAGCACCTTTATCGCCACAGGCAGCCAATACCAGCAAAGGCAGGCTGATGGCAGCAATGCGCAAAGCAGGCAGAGCCTGCGTCATATGGCTGGCAATCGAAGATAGCTTAAATACATTTGTTATTGGTTTTGCAGGGGAGCGCATGGGAGATTCTTTCTTCTAAAGGGAAAGGCGGTGTGCTATTATATACATTCACGAATGTTTGTAAATAAAGTTTTTATACAGCCCTACGGTATTACAGGGATTTTGGCAATACTGAATTTATTCTGTCCTATGAAAACAGCCGCAGGATGCAGCATTTTTTCTAAGGCCATGTTTCTTATTTAGCTTGACTCATCGTGAGTCGTTTTCAAATTAACAAAATTGCGTCATGCCATAAAAGCGCAAAATTCATCAATACGGCATCCGGTATTAATGACTTATAGCTCTGTCAGATTAAAGCCTCATGACAAGCTAACAGTGCGGAATGGTGCGGGCGGGCATTGACTAAATGTTTAAGCAAGAAAACAAGTATAAAGCAGGAAAAAAATTTCTGCTTTGCAGCAATTAATTTGATCTGAAGCATTGATCTAAAACAGCGTAGCGTTTGAAAATGTGCTTCAGTATCAATCAGTAACAATGCAGGTCTGGCAAATACACAAAAGGTATATATATACCTGATCATCAGAGTGAGAATGAAAGCAGATAGCTTTTGACACTTCACTCAAGTGATTACATACATGACGAAGAGACAGCAGAAAAATTGTACGTAGCGATAAAATTGGCAGCGTACGCAAAGGAAACAGAAATGGTCAGGAAAACGAAAGAAGAAGCGCAAGAAACTTATAATACTCTGCTAGACGCAGCAGAAAAAGTCTTCGCCGAAAAAGGTGTCACCAGTACCACACTCAATGATGTTGCCACTGCAGCAGGCATGACGCGTGGCGCTATTTACTGGCACTTCAAGGATAAAAACGCCCTCTTTCAAGCCATGTGTGACCGCGCCTTCCTGCCTATGGAAGCCCTGCTCAACGAGATTGTTTCCACCCCGCACAAAGACCCGCTGGCGGGTATCAAGCAATTAAATGTCCACTTTCTCAACCTCGTCACTGGCAATGCGCGTCAGCAAAACGTGTTTGACATCATTTTTCATCGCTGCGAAAAGAATAGCGAACTGATCTTCTTCAGCGCCGAAAGTGAAAAACGGGTTGAATGCCTGGCCAAAGTGCAGGCCATGATCCAGCAGGCGGTTGATCAGGGGCAACTGCATCCTGACACCGACACCTGGATCGCCATGCAAGCCATCCACGCCTATGTCATAGGCATAGTCCATGAATGGCTGGAAGATTCTTCCGCCTATTGCCTGATGCTGCATGCCGAAGACATGATAGACATGTTCCTGGCAGGCCTGGTCGCCCGCCCTCCCCTGAAAAAAGCCAGATCATCAGAAAAAGAATGCGGCCTGCAACTGGTCGTCAATAATCAGGACTAAGCAAGACCAGGGAAATTACCGCTAAACCGGCAACTTCCAGTCAAAACGTACAGCCATCATGCGCAGCACGAAGCATATGCCCACGCCAAAACCCAGGGCAACACCTTCATTGAGCTCCAGCCAGTTCAGTATCAGGTAAGCCCAGCAACCGGCAAACGCACAAGTCGCATATAAATGGCTGCGGCGGAACACCAGCGGTATCTCATTACAGATAATATCGCGCAAGACACCGCCAAAAATACCGGTGATAACCCCCATCATGACACAGACAAACATAGGCATTTGCGCCTCTTGCGCCAGTGATGCCCCGGTCACACTGAACAAACCCAGGCCCAGCGCATCAGCCAGCACGATAGCGTTTTCAGTCACAGCATTGCGCAAATGCTTGAGAAACGGAATGGCAATAATCGACATGACAAAGATCAGGATAGGGTATTCCTGATTCTCTACCCAGAACAAGGGGCGCCTGTCCAGCAACAGATCACGCAGGGTACCGCCACCAAAGGCCGTGATAAAGGCTACGGTAAACACCCCCACCACATCCATACGCTTGCGCCGCGCCTCAATAAATCCCGAACTGGCAAAAGCCAGTATCCCGGCGACTTCAATGGTATGCAACATCGAACTCATACCCAGATAGCTCGTCGTCATGTTTTTCCTTCAGGATTTGGTGCAAAAATGGGGATTTTATCAAGTTAGGGGTGATTATGGGTCTGATAGTCTATGGTTCTTTAAATTCAAGACCTCTCAACACAGAGGCACAGAGACACAAAGCTATCACAGAGAAAGACTCAGAAAAATCGAAGATATCCAGAAGCTCATGCAAAGAAACCACCCTCAAATTCGTCGCTCCTGCGCAGGCAGAAACCTACCGGGCTGGCGCACCAGTGGCGTTCGCAACAAACTAGAATAAGTCGCGGCAAAAAGGATAGAAACATATTAAATAAATAACGCAATCTCACTCAAGCCAACCTTATCCACCTCAAATTTATCTGCAATAAGCCCCCATCCCCGACAACTTCCCATCGCAAAAACCCCAATTTTCATTGTATAATCATCGGCTTGGCATTTTGGGCGTCCAAAATCCAGACAATTATTTAACCTTTGGCAAGTGATAATGCAATCGGGTCAAGAAGCAAGACGACCGACGAAGTGCTTATTGGCTACCTACACTATTTTCGAGGCAAGCATGAGAGATGGCATTCACCCAAATTATCGCGAAGTTCTGTTCCACGACGTTTCTTGCGATTTCAAATTCATCACACGTTCAACTATCAACACCAAAGACAAAGGTGAGTTTGAAGGTAAAGAATACCCACTGGTAAAGATCGAGGTTTCTGCAGAATCTCATCCTTTCTACACTGGCAAACACAAAATCGTGGATACAGCCGGTCGCGTTGAAAAATTCCGTCAAAAGTTCGGCAAAGTCGGTTCCAAGACTTCTGTCGCCAACTAATTGGCCAGGGAAACACGGCACGGTTTTATGCGTTGGCAGGGCCAGCCCTGCTAATACAAAATTGCGGAGTACGCAAGACCGTCTGTGGTTCCAAAGAATTTTTAGTAAAAAAGGCAGCTCAGGCTGCCTTTTTTACTACAGCTTTACCCTACAATAAGCATCCTTTCCCTCCAACACCCAGATATGAAGCCAGTACGACTTCCTGCTGCCGCAACAGTTGCGCTACCGCGCTGGGGAATCATCGCCCTCTGTCTCCTGTATATCCTGCCCGGCCTGATAGGCCGTGACCCGTGGAAAGGCGACGATGCTGCCGGTTTTGGCATCATGTGGACCATGGCACATGGCAACCTGGCTGACTGGCTGTGGCCACACATCGTCGGCCTGCCCATGCCAGAAGAAGGCCCGCTGGCTTTCTGGCTCGGTGCCATCTGCATTAAATTATTTGGCTGGCTGGTAGGTGAGCCTATGGCTGCGCGCATGAGCACTGGCTTCTCCTTCCTGCTCGGCTCACTCTCAGTCTGGTATGCCACTTACCTGCTAGGCCGCAGGCCAGAAGCCCAACCATTGAAACTGGCTTTTGGCGGCCAGCCAGAAGCGCGCGACTTTGGCCGCACCCTGGCAGACGGTGCCCTGCTGATTTATCTGGGCTGCCTGGGCCTGCTATTACGCAGCCACGAAACCAGTGCAGAGGCGCTGCAAATATCCCTGATCGCCTGCACCCTGTATTTGTGCATACGCCTGCTGGATGACCCAGCCAAACTCACCGCAGCAAAAATCGGTGGCATACTCGGTTTGCTGGTTCTGACCCGTGGCTGGGTATTGCCCACAGGCTTATGGATCAGCCTGCTGGCAGTCTGCGCTTATCGCCAGCAAGCCAAGCCGCTGAAGTATCTGCTCTATATTGCCCTGCCGGTTGCCGTCGTGGTAGCAGGCATCTGGATTTGTGCCATCACTCTGGTCAATCCTTATGACAGCTCGCCTTATCAGGCATGGATGCTGTGGAATTATCGCCAGTTCAATTTCCCTAATTTTGACAGTATCAGCTACCTGTTCCGCTACGGTATCTGGTTTAGCTGGCCTGCCTGGCCCTTTGCTGCATGGGCGATTTATGCCTGGCGCAAACAAGAAAAAGCCCTGCACATTTCATTGCCAGTCAGCTTTTTGATTTGCTTTGGTGTGCTAGGCATGCTCAATCACCAGTCTGAAGAAGCAATACTTTTACCCATCTTGCCACCACTGGCCATACTCGCCGCCTTTGGCTTGCCGACCATGAAGCGCAGCGCCATCAACGCGGTGGACTGGTTCTCAGTGATTGTCTTTACCACGGCTGCCGGCTCCATCTGGATGTACTGGCTGGCAGACCAGACCGGCTGGCCACAACACATGGCCAAAAAAGTCGTGCGCGTGGTGCCAGGCTATCATTCAAGCTTCAACATTTTTGTTTTTATCATTGCACTGGCGGCGACAATTGCCTGGTTCCGTCTTGTATATTGGCGTATCTCCCGACAACCGGCCGTGCTCTGGCGTGCGGTGGTCTTGTCGAGTGGTGGCGTGATACTGTGCTGGTTACTTTTCCAAAGCCTGTGGCTGCCATGGTTTGACCAAAAGATCAGCTATGCACCGCTGGCGCAAGAACTGGCGCAAAAAGTACCTGCCAATATGGGTTGCATACAAGCCCACGTCGGCCCATCACAACGCGCCTCATTTGCGTATTTTGGCAAACTGCATTTTGCTGGTTTTTCTGACAATGAATGCCGCCTCTTGCTACTGCAAAACAGCAAAAAATCGCAAAATGAAAACCCATTACCAGCAGAATATAATCTGGATCAATGGACAATCATCTGGTCTGGTCACCGCAGTTCTGACAACGACGAATTGTTTACCCTGTACCAGCGCAAGCAGCAATGAAGACCGAGCACCCCAGCACGTTGAGCGGCAACATCAAGCGCATCGCCTCACTATCATGGCCCATGATGGTGGGCCAGATGGCCGTGGTGGGCAATGGGGTGATAGACACCGCCATGACTTCGCGCTTCTCCGCGACTGACCTTGCCGCACTGTCCATCGGCATCTCTATTTACGTCAGTATCTTCGTTGGCCTCAACGGCATCTTGCAAGCCATCTCCCCTGTCGTTGGCCAATTGTTTGGCGCCCGCAAATTCAAAAAGATAGGCGAAGAAATCAAGCAAGGCGTTTGGCTGGGCGGCTTTCTCGCCTGCATAGGCTGCCTGATCCTGCTATTCCCGAATAGCTTGCTCTCCATCGCACAAGCTTCACCGACCTTGAATGACAAGGCTGCACAATACCTGCAAATCCTCGCCATCGCCCTGCCCGCCACGCTGGGCTTTAGAATCTATGGCGCGCTCAATAATGCTGTAGGCCGCCCCAAGATGGTCATGGCGATACAGCTCGCCGCACTGGCGATAAAAATCCCGCTCAATACCCTGTTCATATTTGGTGGCCTCGGCATACCCGCCATGGGCGGCCCCGGCTGCGCTGCTGCCACTGCCGTCAATGCCTGGCTCATGCTCATTACCGGCTGGCTCATGCTCAAGCACGTCAAATATTATGAATTGTTTGCACTATTTGGCAGCGGCTTCGTCAAACCCAACTGGAAAGCCCTGCGCAGCCTGCTGCATCTCGGCATACCCATGGGCCTGAGTTACCTCATCGAAGTCACTGCATTCGCCTTCATGGCCCTGTTCATCGCCCGCCTCGGTGAAGTCGCCGTATCCGGCCACCAGCTCACCGCCAACTTTGGCACCATCCTGTACATGCTGCCCCTGTCGATTGCCAGCGCCACCGGCACCCTGGTGGCGCAAGCCATAGGCGCCAAACAAATGCAGGCCGCCCGCGTCACCGGCAATGCCGGCATCATCCTCGCGGCCATGCTGGCTGTGCCCATAGGCATCACAATCTGGTTCAGCCGCGATCTGATTTTGCACGCCTACACATCGAATCCCATCATCATCGCCGCAGCCTTCCCGCTGTTCACCTTTATTTCGGTATATCAGATTTTTGATGCGATACAAGTGACCACCGCCTTCATCCTGCGCGCCTATAAAATAGCCATCGTGCCCACCATCCTGTACGCCTTCGCACTATGGGGCTGCGGCCTCGGCGGCGGCGTCATGCTGGGCCTGGACCCCTACAACATCAGCCCCGCCTTTTTGCACGGCGCAGCAGGCTTCTGGATGGCCAACAGCACCAGCCTTGCCATAGTCGCCTTCAGCCTGTGGTACTACCTGCGCATAGTCCAAAAACGCTTCCCCACCCCAGCCATGTGGCGCAGGAACGTGAATTTCGATCAGCCAGGCAGAAACCCATGATGAATAACAAAAATAAGAAACCCAGCAAACCCCGCAAAAGCAGCAGTCCGCTTGCAAAATTTTGACAGCTCTGTCATAATTTCGTTCTGCGTTGCCGAGATGGCGGAATAGGTAGACGCACGGGACTCAAAATCCCGCGCCGCAAGGCGTGCCGGTTCGATTCCGGCTCTCGGCACCAAACACTGATTAAGCTCTTGATTATTCAAGGGCTTTTTTGGTTTTTACGCCATGCATTTTCAATACACTCAAATGCGCACTCGCATTCTTGATATAAACAATAGCTTTCGCACTTCAAGCGCTATACTCATTACAAAAATTACTATAGCGAACAAAAGTCAAGTAGTCGCACGACTTTCTAAAGAGTCGTGGTATACGCCCATGGGCGATATTAAAGCCTCCACGAAACAGTGACAGGCAAAACATTAAAATAAAAATCGGCTGGTTTATTTTCGCCCAAATAAGTTGAAGGCCTAAGGGTGCTAACTTCAAGCAAAATAAACGGGCAACGCTTGCCAAATTATTGTTTCTCATGCTGCACCTCATTATGATTTTAGTCAGTAAAACGGCTCATCATTTGCTCACCGAAGCAATCTTGCCCCTTGAATAAAATTAAAAAACAACAACGTGTCTATCAAGACTAAATTGTTACAAAGGGATATAATTAATGACGATATATAAACGTTTAAAACTGAAGCTCCTTTTACATCTCTATGAGCCAAACTATGTTACTTAGTCACGGCAAGATCGAACTCCCTCCGCTTGAAGAATTTCAAGCTACGCAGCTAAGGGAACTTTATATTTCGTTCTTCAAAAGTCCAGAAAATGTTCCGCGCTCAAAGGTAGAGCTAATTGAAAAATTGAGTGAACAAATAGACTCGGTCGAGTTGCAGACTCTCATTGGTAAATTAGAAGCGACTCAAGCATTCAAGCATATTTATTTATTCGCATTCGAGCGAAAAAACTGTAAGCAAGACTTGCTGTCTGCCTTACTCAATGACACAAATTTTCCAGTAAAAGTTGAGAGTACGGATTTGGATTTATATGTGGTTGGCTCTCATATCCAGCCATATCCAACCCTAAGGTTGGCGCACTCAGTAATGAATAAAATTCCAGTATCAACGGGTCAAGACACTTTTAAGCTTCAAACGGTAACCTTTCGCCATGCAGTTGTAGTTGCCATCAAACTAGACTTAGGCATAGTTGAAGTCAGATTTAACGGATTTGAACAGTCTCGAGAAGTACCAAAGACTGAACGAATAAATTACATTTCCATTGCAGAGTCAATTCGAGATTTTATAACTCAAAAACTTGAAACTCCGGTTAAGGGTTTAGCATTAAAAGAAGCGGTCAACAGATTGCTTTCTAAGTATCCTGATGAAGTAGTACAAGGCAAGAATGTTTCCAGAGTCGGTGGCGGCCGCGTACTAATTGAAACGTTCGAGGGCGATGACGCTCCTTCGTTTGAGGAAATGTTCAAAACGGCGTTTAAGAGTAATCAGCCTTCTGAGGTGATGGAAAAATGGGCTGCTGAAAATATTACTTTACGATGGAAAAATCTTCACGTTCATACAAGAATTGACTTTACACCTACCACGCCCGAGATTTATTTTCTCTGGAAAGGATCACCAATGCGATCCGTGGAAGGCTCAGATCAGATAGTTCGCCGATTGGTTGAATTCAGCGAGATATCTTACGCCAAGGTCAGAGAGAGTATTTCTCTAGCTCTTGACGATATGGGAACAAACGTATTTACACCGTTTGAGCTGATGCAACGCGCCATAGCACCATATGAAGACACTCTCAGTTTCCTGTTAGAGCAAACCTCTGCAAATAAGGTGGCCATGCGATTTAGAATTCGAACAAATGCGAATCTACATAACATGACAAATCACTGGCGAGAGTCTCTATCAGACGTTCCTCATGAAGTTACCACAGAATTTGAAGAGACCATAGATACAACCGACGGCAAGAACGTCGAAGTCGCCTTCGTAAAACAAGCGGAGGGCAAATGACTACAATGCCCAACACCACTGCACTCAACACAGTAACGACAGTTGATAGTGTTGTCAGCTATCTTTCTACGAACGGTATCGACAATAAAGCAATTTGGGCGCACTTAGATCGCACTGATCGTATAAAAGTAAAAAAATTACTTTCAGAATTGGATGCTATTGATGCAGAAATTTTTGATAAAGATGCGCATAAACCATTGAGCAATAAGCAATTTCAAGCAGACAAGTCTGGGCGTAAAGGGAAAAAATTTGAAGAATTGACTACTGAATTACTTCAAGGCCTAACTTGTTTCAAGGCCAAACACAATGTTTTCACAGATGTTAATCAGATCGACGTTCTTGTAACATTGCAGCCAAATGCAAGTATTGTCCCAAGTATTCGAAAGTGGGGAGATCGAATCATTTGCGAATGCAAATTTCATGACAAAGGGGTAAGCGTGGATTGGGTTGAGAAACTAGCGACGATACTTGGAAATAACTCAGCTTCAGTTGGCATCTTGATTTCGAAAAAAGGAATTGCAAGAAAAGGGCCGGGAGCAAACACCACACATTTATTACATCTACTTGCGGTCCAAGGAAAATTCATCATTTCGCTGAGCCGTAATGATTTGGAGGACTGCGTAAATGGAAGTGGATTGTTGGAATTATTAGTGGACCGCTATGTAGAAGTTGGCATGGGCATTCCTCAATTCATGAGATAACTTCTCAAAAAAAATTGACTTAAAGCTCGAATTTTTACTTAAACTTAACGAAAAAATATTCCACAATTAAAATTTTAAACAAACAGATAGTATTCGTATTAAGAAGATATAGACGGGGTCGTCACTGGTTGAATTACCCCAGTCTGCCTAGCCTACTTCCCACTTCTTGGCTAAGGCCCTCTTCACATTCCGGCTCATAAAATCCGGATAGAGTTGTTTAAATAAAGTCTTAGCTTACAATTTTTACCCATTCTGTAACAAGCCAACACAAAAATTGTAACCACTCTTATTGTATGCAGCTTGTAGTTTGACGCCCTATATTGACTGAAATGGTTACTTAAAAATATAACCTTGCTTGGCTTTCAGTGATATGGCAATTCCCGTTTATCAATACCTATGCTCATCCACCAAATGCTTATTAAAACTGTACTTGCTGCCGCCTTGCAGCACATCAGTCAGGCGCTTGGGGTTGGCGGATGAGATGAAAATGTCGGCGATGCCGTCCTTAACGCGGAACTTGGTGGCGGGGCTTAGGATGTTGTTGGCTTTGATCATCAGGTGGCGGATGATTTTGGCTTTTTCGCTGCAGATGAGGAAGTGGTTTTCTTTTCTGAAGTTGGTCAGGGGGATGTTGAGCCACCAGCCTTCGTCGTTGCCGTAGCGGACGACTTGGGAGAATTGGGTGTTGCCTTCGTTGAGGACGTTGGCTTGCAGGGAATCGTTGGCGATTTGGATGGCTTCGGCTTTGTTCATTTTTTGTCTTCTTTGGCGTTTGGTTGGGGTTCAGTGGTTAAATTGCTACTGGGTCTGCGATGAAAACCCATCCCCATCCCTGCCTTCCACTGCGCTGCAAGTATGCAGCTTAGATATTTGTGGCGCAAAACATGTTTTGCGAATTCCCACAAATATCCCCTTGAAGGGGAAGGAGTTTCAAGCCGTTATTGTAAACGCTTAAGCCTGCAATTTAGCTTGTTGGTTTACTGTGGCTCTTACATTGCGTTAAACTGTATGCATATACAGTTATTTAAACGCTATCCCCTGCCTCATGCTTGCCAATCTGGATCATCCTTTTTACTACCTTGAAAACTTCCAGGCCGTGCTGGACTGGGTGGGTGGGCGCTATGCGGATTTATTGGCTGGCGATGAACAAGAATTTATTGCGCAGTTTGGCAGCCTGCCGCAGGCGTCGCGGGCTTTGTTTGTGCGGATGGTGATGCGCAAGGGTTGCGTGTTCAGGGCCAGCAAGCTGGTGTATACCGAGATTGGTGAGACTTGTGCGGCCATGCAGGCGCTGGTGGATGTGGGCTGGGTGCAGGCTGATCCAGAGCTCGATATTGCGGGCTTGTTTGATTTGCTGCAAAAGCCTGAACTGGCGCTGGTGTTGGCGATGACATCTGCCGAAAAGAAATTGCCCAAGGCTGAGCAACTGGGCTTGTTTAGCTTGCGGTATATAGCTAGCCAGGCTTTTTCTGCGTGGTGCTCGGGTGCTGTCAGTGCTGTGGGCGATGTGGCTTATCAGATTGTGAACAAGGATTTGTGTGACCGTTTGCGGCTGCTGTTTTTTGGTAACCTGTATCAGGACTGGTCTGAGTTTGTATTGTCTGACCTGGGTATTTTTCAATATGAGAAGGTGGAATTTTCTGCGGCCTCGCGTGGCTTTGGCTGTCGTGCGGACATTGATGCTTATCTGGCTTTGTATGCCTGTCGTGAGGCTTTTCATGCAGAGCAGCCGGTGCCTGAGGTGCTGGCGCAACTAGCTGGTTTGCATGACTTGGACAATGTCTGGCTGGCCAGCCGCCGTAACCGCTTGCTGTACCAGATTGGTGAACATCTGGAAAAGCAAAAGGACTGGGCGCTGGCGCAGCAGGTGTATGCTGGTTGCACTTACCCTGGAGCGCGCTTGCGGGCCATACGTGTGCTGGAAAAAAGCGAACAGACACAGGCTGCCTATGATTTGCTGAGGCTGGCACAGCAAGCGCCTGAGAGTGAGGCAGAACATCAGCAGATGTTGCGTATCGCGCCACGCCTCAGTCGTAAACTTGGGCTGGCTAAAGTTGCCAGAGCGGCCCGCACATCACCTACAGAACTGGCCTTGCGCCTGCCCTTCCCGCAAGAAGATTATGTGGTTGAGTATGTGGTGCGTGATCATTTGCATACAGATGATGCGCCGGTGTTTTATGTGGAGAATGCGCTTATCAATTCCCTGTTTGGTTTGTTGTGCTGGCCTGTGATTTTCAAGGCGATACCGGGGGCTTTTTTTCATCCTTTCCAACGTGAGCCTGTGGATTTATTGAGTGCCGATTTTCAAACGCGGCGGGCAGATGATTTTGCGGCCTGTTTTGCGCAACTGGAGTCGGGTGTTTATCACCAGACCATACGGCAAACTTATGCGGCCAAGTCTGGCCTGCAATCGCCTTTTGTGTTTTGGAGTACGTTGTCTGAAGACTTGCTGGAGATGGCGCTGGCGTGCATACCGCCACATCATCTGAAGCATAGTTTTGAGCGTATCTTGCTCGACATACGCGCCAATCGCAATGGCTTTCCTGACCTGATACAGTTTTGGCCGCAAGAGCAGCGCTACAGGATGATAGAGGTCAAAGGGCCAGGCGACAAGCTGCAGGATAACCAGAAACGCTGGTTGGACTTTTGTGCCAGGCATGATATGCCAGTGGCTGTTTGCTATCTTGAGTGGCAAGAGGTTGAGCAGTGAGTGCGACAAGCTCAGCCAACTATACCGTCGCCGTGCGTGCCCTGTGCGAGTTCACAGCCAAACAAGGTGATCTGGATTTGCGCTTTACCCCCTCGCCCACTGCCGAGCAAGGCATGGCCGGGCATGCAACGGTGGCCTTGCGCAGAAGCAGCAGCTACCAGCGCGAAGTAAAACTGGAAGGTCAACATGGCAGCTTGCATGTGCGTGGCCGCGCCGACGGTTATGACCCTGACTTGAAGCAGATAGAAGAAATCAAGACCTACCTGGGTGATTTGCATGCCATGCCAGAAAATCACAGGCATTTGCATTGGGCGCAAGCCAAGGTGTATGGGCATTTGTTATGTCAGAAGCTGGGCTTGCAAAAGATCAGCGTGGCGCTGGTGTATTTCAATATACAAAGCCAGAAAGAAACAGTGTTGCAGCAAGAGTTGTCTGCTGTTGAATTGTCTGATTTTTTTGCCTTGCTGTGTGGGCGCTTTATTGCCTGGGCAGAGCAGGAAGTGGCTCATCGCATTGCGCGTGATCTGGCTTTGGCTGACATGGTCTTTCCACATGCGACATTCAGGCCGGGGCAAAGGCAGTTGGCTGAAGCCATGTACAAGGCCAGCAAGCGCGGCTGTTGCCTGCTGGCGCAAGCGCCGACTGGCATAGGCAAGACCATAGGCAGTTTGTTCCCCTTGTTAAAAGCAACGGCAGAACACAAGCTGGACAAGATTTTTTATCTTGCAGCAAAAACATCGGGGCGACAACTGGCTTTGCATGCGCTAAGCAATATCCAGAACAGCAAGCCTAACCTGGGCTTGCGCACACTGGAACTGGCCGCCAAGACCAAGGCATGTGAATACCCTGAAGCGGCTTGTCACGGTGATGCCTGTCCGCTTGCCAAAGGTTTTTATGACCGCCTGCCTGCTGCGCGTGCGGCCGCTGTTGAACAGCAATTGCTGGACAAGGAGGGCTTGCGCAGCGTTGCTCTCGCTCACCAGGTTTGCCCTTATTACCTGGGCATAGAAATGGCACGCTGGGCCGATGTCATCATAGGCGACTATAACTATTATTTTGATCTGTATGCTTTGCTGCATGGCTTAACCATAGTAAATAACTGGCGAGTCGCCGTGCTGGTGGATGAGGCGCACAATATGATGACGCGGGCCCGCCAGATGTATAGTGCAGAGCTGCAGCGTGATAGCCTGAAACGCTTGCGCAAGTCACCACCGCCAGCGCTCAAAAAAACTTTGGATAGTTTGTATCGCGCATGGCTGCAACTGGAAAAAGAGCAGGAAACTGATTACCAGCCCCATACCGGGATACCAGAAAAACTTCTGGCAGCATTGACGCGGCTATGCACAGAAATTGGTCTTTACTTTGCTGACAACCCCAGCCAGTTAGCGCCAGATTTGCAGCAGTTTTATCTGGATGCCTTGCTGTTCAACCGCCTGGCAGAAAGCTTTGCGGATCATTCGATATTCGATGTCAGCAAAGCGCATGGCACATCCACGCTCTGCATACGCAATATCGTGCCAGCGGCTTTTTTGACGCCACGTTTTGCGGCCAGTCATACGACAGCGCTGTTCTCAGCCACGCTCAGCCCCTGGAATTATTATTGCGATACGCTAGGCATGCCAGATGGCACGGCCTGGGTGGATGTGGAATCACCCTTCTCTGCTGATCAGTTGCAAGTACACGTAGTGGATAGTGTATCTACCCGCTATGCCGACCGCGCGCGTTCTGTTGCGCCTATCGTTGCCTTGATGGCGCGGCAGTATCATGCACAGCCAGGTAATTATCTGGCCTTCTTTAGCAGCTTTGATTATCTTGAGCAGGTCAGCAGCAGCTTTACTAATGCATATCCTAATATTCCTGTGCGTTTGCAAACCCGGCGTATGAATGAAGCGGATCGTGAAGAGTTCCTGGCGCAATTTACTGAGGATAGTCAGGGGATAGCTTTTGCTGTTCTCGGTGGTTCATTTGGTGAAGGCATAGATTTGCCGGGTGCTCGCCTGATAGGTGCGTTTATCGCGACGTTGGGTCTGCCACAACTGAACCCCATCAATGAACAGATCAAGCTGCGCATGGATAAGATTTTTGGCGCGGGGTATGACTATGCTTATCTTTATCCTGGCTTACAAAAGGTGGTGCAGGCTGCAGGGCGGGTGATACGGCAGACGGACGATAAGGGT
Organism: Undibacterium sp. TC4M20W; assembly: GCF_049340245.1. Taxonomy (NCBI): domain Bacteria; kingdom Pseudomonadati; phylum Pseudomonadota; class Betaproteobacteria; order Burkholderiales; family Oxalobacteraceae; genus Undibacterium; species Undibacterium sp. TC4M20W. The sequence continues at coordinate 27,561 of NZ_JBMPPI010000020.1, read as the reverse complement.
GTGGTGTATTTGATTGATGACCGGTTTGGGCGGGGCGATGTGCGGGCTTTGTTGCCGGGGTGGTGGGTGGTTGATTGAGGCAATTGTATTTTTGCCCTCCCGTAGGTTGGGCTACGGGGTATCAGCCTAGCGAAGCCCGGCCCAACACTCGGCGTTTAAATAACGTATACGTTTGCAAAGGCACAGTGTTGGGCTGATGAAGCGTAGCCCAACCTACGCCTACAAACTTGGTTGCGCCCTTTCAAATAATTCACCTGTTATCGATAAACGCCACTGGAGCGCCAGCCCGGTAGCCTCCTGCCTGCGCAGGCAGGAGGCCAGTCCCGTAGGTTGGGCTACGGTTTACCAGCCCAACACTCGGTGTTTAAATAACGTATACGTTTGCGGAGGCCCAGTGTTGGGCTGATACCCCGTAGCCCAACCTACACTCCGCTCACCTCCACCCATCCAATCAACACAAACACTCCATTAAACAAGTAAACCTTGTTATTTAAAGAAACAATGTATATATTAACGGAACTCAATCACCATTTTTATAGAAGTTCGTCTCGATTATGAAAACTTCCAAGTCTCAGCAAGAGCAAACCCGGCGCACTCTGATACGTACTGCCGTTGATCTGATTACGGAAAAAGGCTATGACGCCGCCACCATGAAGCAGATTGCCCGTGAGGCGGGTATAGGGGATGCGACGATTTACAAGTACTTCCCCAGCAAGGAAAAAATCCTGCTCGCTTACTACGAGCTGTGCATAGAAATCACGCTGGAAATAGCGCAGGAAACGCCGGGCTGGGAAGAGTTCACTTTGCAAGAAAAATTGCAAAGGCTGGTCGACTCCCTGCTTGAACTCTTGCTCGGTGACCGTGAATTTGTTGCCATCACGCGCGATATCTTTGGCAAGTCTCCTCTCTTGATGATGCGTGACAATATGCCAGGCCAGCAAACCCTGAAGCAGGCTATCGTGGGCTTTTTGGACGAGGCAGAACAACGCGGTGATATCTCGCCTTGCGATTTCAAGAACCTGATCGGTGGTTTGTTTGGTGATTATCTGTTCGCCGTGATTGCTTACTGGCTCAAGGATGAATCGGAAGAGTTCTCGAATACTACGCAGCTGGTGGATTTGACGCTGGCGATCATGGTTGTGGCTTTGAAGAGTGGCATCGTCAATAAAGTGTCAGAGCTTGCCAGCTTCATGCTGCGTAACCAGTTGTCGCGCCTCATGCAAAATGGTTCTGGTTTGCTGGACATGTTCAAGCTCATGCAGAATGGATTGGGACGTGGCCTGGGGGATGCACGATGAACAAGGCACCACCTGCCAGCAAACTGGGCAGAACTGCAATTACTGGCCTCGCTCTGGCGCAGGCTGGTGCCAGCAAGCTGGGACACAAGGCGCGGCAAATGCTACGCAGCGATGATGACAAACAGGCTGCGCAAGAAAAACATGAAGCTGAGCTGGGCCGCATACTGTTCAAGGCACTGAACCAGTTAAAAGGCAGTGCGCTGAAGGTATCGCAACTGTTGAGCATGGAAGCAGATTTTCTCCCGGAAGGCATACGCCGTGAACTGGCGAAAGGCTGCCACCAGGTCACACCGCTGAACCGTGCATTGATCCATAAAGTTTTCCAGCGTGAATTTGGCAAGGCACCAGAGCATCTGTATTCACAATTTGATGCGCACGCCTTTGCTGCAGCCAGCCTGGGGCAAGTGCATCATGCCCAAATGGCCGATGGAAAACAACTCGCGGTAAAAGTGCAATACCCTGGCATAGCCGTTGCCATAGGCAGTGATTTACGCATGTTGCGTGGGATTTTCCAGACCATGGCGATAGGCTCTACCATGCTGCCGCGCAAAGATGTCATCGATCGCTTCATGAACGAGCTGGAAGTGAAGATGGGCGAAGAGCTCGATTATGAGCACGAGGCCATGCAACTGAACTGGTTTCATGCCCGCGTGAACCTGCCCGGCATCATCATTCCGAAATGCCTGAATGATATGTCAAGCAAGCGGGTATTGACGATGGAAAAAATCGACGGCCTGCACCTTGATGCATGGCTGGCGACAACACCCGATCAGGCGCAGCGCAATCACTTTGGGCAACTGCTGTTTGACTGGTTTTGGTTCAGTGGATGTGAACTGGGGCGCTTGCATGCAGACCCGCATCCTGGCAATTTTTTATTCATGCCGGATGGGCAACTGGCAGTACTGGATTTTGGTTGTACGAATAAAGTTTCTTACCAATTTTGTGATGCGACGGCACGTAGCTGGCGTGCGCTGTTAATGACAGATGAAGCCGTGCGCAACCGTCTTTTGCGCCAGGCCTACATAGATCTGGGTTTGTTTGCAGATACAGTCACGCAAGATGAATTCGATGGCAGCATCATGCCAGCACTGGCTGATTTGCATGCGTGGAAGATGGAGCCATTTCAAACCAGCGAGTTTGACTTTAGTAATAAATCTGGCTATCCAAAAAACATGAATGCAGAACACAACAAATTGCTGTCTGGCGTACTGCAAGGCTGGCATGAGGATGTGCCCTACTTTGACCGTGCCTATCTTGGCCTGATGAATATGCTGAGGAAAATGGGGGCTGTCGTCAATACAGAAATAGCCTGGACCAGGCAAGGAGCCGTTCATGTCAACACCAACTAAAAACCGCACAATCTGGATAGGCCGTTATCTGATTATCGTTGCTGCGCTGCATACGATAGTGGCATTTTTGATTTACGGCCAAGTCTTTGTTGGCATGCTGGAGCGTGGCGTGTTCAATACAGTAAATCGTGATCCTTTACGATCAGCGGCGACATGGTTCCTGCTGTTTGGTGGCCCGCTCTTTCTATTGGGTATCTGCATCAATAGCCTTGAACAAAAAACTGACTTTACTGAAGCGGGCATGATGGGCCTGGGGATATTACTGTGCTCCATCCTGGGCGTAATACTGATGCCGGTGTCAGGTTTCTGGCTGGCCATGCCTGCAGCGATTGCATTGATGAATTTGCGCCCAGGCGCAGGGCAAAGGCAAATAGCATGAAAAACAAAATCACAGAAACTGCAGTGCCAGCCAATAGCAAGATCGCTGAAGATGTGCCGGGCGCTTACTTTTATGATTGCTATCAAACACCTTTTGATCACACAAAATTGAGTGCGATGCAAATCTATATGGATACCTTCGCAAAAACACCCGCCTGGGTCAATGCATTGATGGGTGTGCGTAACCGAGTGGTTGGTTTATTTGGCCTGAAAAATCTGGGTGGGATGAAGGCGCTGAACAAGAGCAAAACCGCAGAAGCCTACAAAGTAGGCGACAGGGCTGGAATATTTTCTCTGGTGTATAAATCTGATGACGAAGTCATACTCTGTGATTCTGACAAGCATCTTGATGTCAAGGTATCGGTCAGCAAGCAAACCCGGGATGGTCAGCCCTTCATTGCAGTCACCACCGTGGTGCATGTACACAATAACCTGGGGCGGGCATATATGTTGTTCGTGGGGCCGGCACACAAGGTGATTGCCCCGGCGGTATTGGCCAGAGCCTGAGGGTGGTATTAGCGAGGGCTCGAGATATCATCTTGCTTGATTTAACAGATAAACTGTATACGTGTTTTCCCTCATCATTTTTGTCATCCATTTGTCATAAATCTCTTCTAAGATGAAATCACTAAAACAAAAGAGAAAAGGAGATTAAAGACGATGCTAAGTAAATTAAAACAAAAATACCAGATGATGCGGGCAAAAAATATTGTTCAATATTCCGATTACAGGCGTCAACTGGTCGAGATACCGAATGCAGTGTTCCTGCACTGGCAGGCAAAAGCGAAGTATGAATTCCCCGGCATCCCTAGTGATGCCGTTTTTTTTGCCCGCGCGGCAGAGGGGCTGATGATGTTTTTCAGTTGCGTCAGCCGCAGCAAGCAGGCTTGTGCCCTGCCTTCAAAAGCCGCCGATTCAGTCTGGCATGCCTGGAACAGCTGGTCATCGATCAGCCTAGACAATTTCTGCTGCAAACATTTTGGCAGCACCATACCGCATGTAGAAGCAGAGAACATGGCTTCCGACATGGATGCGGCGCTGGCCAACTGCCTGGTGACAGCGCAAAGGGTAGATGGTATCTGGCCTGGCAAACCCGCCCTGCCTCGCCTGTTTGCACTCGACAGCAAGCTGCACATGCCGCATGGTTATGCTTACTTTGCCACCACCAGCCGCATCGGTTTCCAAAACATGAATGCGCGGGGTACGGGTGAAGGTAAATCGACTTACCCGGAGAGCTTTGGGGCAGCCCAGTTGCTGGCCGCTGGCCTGATCACTACCCTGGCCTATGAAGAAATGATCAAAAAACAGGCGCAAGCTGCGAATACAGGATCATCCTGCGGCGGCGGTAGCAGTTGCGGCAGCAGCAGCGGCGACTCGGGTGGCTGCGATGGCGGCGGATCAAGCTGTGGCAGCAGTTGCGGTGGTGGCTGTGGTGGTGGCTGTGGTAGTTGAAACCCATCCACCGAGGCACTGCTCAGCTAAAAAATCTCAACTAAGAAAATGCCTGCTGTATCGCATCAACATACTTCAACACGTCGCTGGCATAAAAACCAGAACTATTGATGTTGTTAAACTCAATCACCTTATAGCCATCTTCAGACAAGCAGACATCCATGACAAAAGCCTGAGCTGGCGTCCACTTGCTGATAATGGTTTGTGCGTAGGCCAGCACTTCATCGTCCAGGTCAGCAGACACTTGCGGCCTGCCAGCCATTTTGTAGAGCGAACCTGTGACAACCCTGCCATTCACCACAAACAAACGGTATTCGCGATAAATATCCTTGACTGGAGATACCATGACATCCAGTTCCAATAACTTGCTTTTTACCGGATCGCTGCGCCAGTCGGCCAGCATTTCGTTATCAATGACTGTGCCATCGAAAGCTTTATTGTCTTCCATGGGGCGGATAAAGAATTGCTCATACCGGGCTGTATCAATATCTGCCAACTTACCGGTGTCCACAGCATGGTTAAGCAGCTCTGTGCCCAAATGCTGTTGCCAGACATTGAAGTTGAAATTTTCATTTAATAAACTGCCAGGTAGCCAGCCACGCTCATTCGCTATTTTGGCGAGTTTGATAGCGCCGCAAACATAGACTTTTCCAGTCGGGTTGACATCCGGCTCCAAATCGTAAGTACCTGGTTTGATCGTCACGCTTGTGTAAGCAACGTTCAAGCTATCAAGCGCCTGTAATAACAAATCATAATTGCTCGGCTTAAAAATACTGCGTTGTATTACCCAATGCATGGTCATCCCTATAAAATTGCCTTGCAAGTTCAAAAAGCTGGAGCAGCAAACATGGCAATGCTACCATTATCAATAACATAGCTAATTTGTGATGTAAATCCAGACGAATAGAAAACATAAATAAAAGAAGTCAGGCAAAAATGAATTTATCAAAAATAAAGATTATTTCAACAGCCTTATTGGCAATGACTATCAGCGCCTGCGCAAGTGGCAACCGTTATTATCTGGGAGTTTTAGAAACTGATGCTCCGCAACAAATGGCAAGTATCAAATTTTCTCATGCACTTAAAGTCAATGAGATTGATAACAAGGCATTCTTGCCCAACTCAGGCGCATCCAATGCCACCTTGCATCAGGTATTTTTGCCTGCGGGCGTGCATAAATTTACCTTCAGGTATCGCAGTGGCATTTCGCACAGCCTGGAAGATGTGGTATTGGCACGTAATCTGGAAGCGGGAAAAAACTATGCCATCATGATGTCGGCTCCAATAGAAAGTAAAAATGGGAATGCTTCTGAGCGCACGATGGTATTCAAGATTGAAGAAGTGGGAAAACCCTGACCGCCTGCGAATTGTGAGCAGCGCAGCTAAAGCGGCGGGACTGTAGCAAATCGATACAAAGCCCGCCTCACCCGCATCCCGCCAACAGGGTACACTGGCATTTTTATCTAGCCTGCGCTGCTATTTATGCCGAATACCATTGATACCACAGTCTCCACTTCACCGACTTATGCCAAAAGGCTGAGCAAAGGCTCAGTAGCCAGCCTGCTGTTGCTGGCGTTTAGCCTGCCTTTGAGCCTGCCTGCACTGGCAGAGATCAAGCTGAATGATCCGCTTCCCATTAATCCCGACCTGAAAAAGGGCAAGCTGGAAAACGGCCTGACTTACTATATCCAGAAGAATGACAATCCACAAAAGAAAGTGGAACTGCGCCTGGTGGTAAAAGCCGGGTCGGTGCTGGAGGACGATGATCAACAGGGTCTGGCGCATTTTACGGAGCACATGGCCTTCAATGGCTCTAAGCACTTCAAAAAACATCAACTGATTTCTTATCTGCAGTCGATAGGCGTAAAATTTGGTGCTGACCTGAATGCGTACACCAGTTTTGATGAGACGGTATACATCCTGCCCATTCCTACCGACAAGCCTGCTTACCTGAAAACGGGCTTTCAGGTATTGGCTGACTGGGCGCAAGGTGTAGATATGAAGGACGTCGATATCGACAAGGAGCGCAGCATTATCCTTGAAGAGGCGCGCTTGGGCAAAGGTGCCAGCGACCGCATGATGCGCCAGTTTTTGCCAGAGGTATTCAATGGTTCCAAATATGCAGAACGTTTGCCCATAGGTAAAGAAGACATCATCAAGCAATTCAAGCATGATGCCCTGCGCCGCTTTTACAAGGATTGGTACAGGCCAGACCTGATGGCCGTGGTTGTTATCGGTGATGTGCAGCCGGCAGAAGCCGAGAAAATGATACGCAAGTATTTTTCAAGCTTACAAAATCCTGTGCCTGCGCGCGTCAGGCCACAAATCAGCATCCCGAAGAACACTGCCTCCAAGGCCATGGTGATTACCGATAAAGAGGCCACCAATAACATGGTGATGCTGCGTTACCCCCTGGTAAAGCAGCCTGCGCATGATGTCATTGCTGACTACCGGCAAGATATTATTGCCGGCTTTTACAAGTCCATGCTGAACCGCCGCCTGGGCGCATTGACTGAGCAAGCCAACCCGCCTTTCCTGGGTGCTTCTGCCGGCAGTGAACAAGTCGTGCCTGGCTATGATTCATTTATCTCGACAGCGATGTTGTCACAGGCAGGCATACAGCCAGCGCTTGATGCTTTGATGCAAGAGAAAAACAGCATACGTCAGTTTGGTTTTACGGCAGCGGAGTTTGACCGCGCCAAGAAAATCGAAGCGCGTGAATATGAAAGCATGTTCAATGAGCGCAGCAAATCCAATTCTGCGACCTTTGCCGCAGAATATATACGCAACTTCCTGACCAATGAACCTATCCCTGGCATCAAGAATGAGTACCTGTATTTCAAGGAATTTGCCGAAGGTATTTCACTGGAAGAGATGAACCAGTTCGCCAGGAACGCAACGCCGGATGACAGTATCAGGCTGGCGTTTTATGTGGGCTCGAACAAGGCAGGCGAGACCATACCAAGCGAAACAGATTTGCTGGCGATGACTGCCACGGCAGAGCAAAAACCATTGCAGGCGCGCACAGAAAAAGCCGCCAGCGCCAGCTTGATGACGACTCTTCCTACGCCCGGCAAGATCGTTTCTGAAAAAGAAAACAAACTGCTGGGTCTGGTGGAGATGACTTTATCGAATGGCGTTAAAGTCAGCTTGAAAAAAACCGACTTCAAGAATGACCAGGTCTTGATGAGCGCCCGTCGTGCAGGTGGCATGTCTTTGTTCTCTGACGCAGATTATTTTAATGTGTATTACAGTAACCCCGTGGTCTGGGGCATGGGCATGGGTAATTTCAGCCAGAAAGATTTACAGGAAACCCTGGCGGGAAAATCAGCCAATGTCCGCACCAGCATGGATAATTATTCTGAAAGCATAGGCGGTGCATCTGGTGCCAACGATATAGAAACTATGTTGCAGTTGCTGTACCTGCGTCTGACCAGCCCGCGCAAGGATGAAGCAATGTTCCAGTCACTGATCAGCTCACAGAAGGAATTGGCAAGAAACACCTGGGCACGCCCTGAAGCAGTCTTCTCGGAAGCAATTACCACGACCATCTACAAAGATAATCCACGTGTTCCACGCCTGGCAAGAGTCGAGGATTTTGACAAGATTTCGCTGGACCGCAGTATGGAAATTTATCAATCCCGTTTTGGCAGCGCCAAGGATTTGCACTTTGTTTTTGTTGGCAGCTTTGAACTGGACAAGATCAGGCCACTGATCGCCACCTATCTCGCCAGCTTGCCCAATACCGACATCAAGACTGAGTATCAGGATTTAAATATCAATCCTGTGCAGGGTGTCGTCAAGAAAGATGTCTATGCCGGCAATGAAGAAAAAAGTACTGTGGTACTCAGCTTCAATGGCACATCCACTTATACGCGGGAAGAGAATGCACGCTTTCATGCGATGGTGGATATCCTGAATCTGAAGGTCATTGATGTGCTGCGCGAAAAGCAGGGGCTGATTTACAGCGGTGGCCTGAGTGGCTCTTTTGAACGTATTCCATCAAACAGATACAGCATAGATGCAGAATTGCCTTGCAGCCCAGAAAATGTGGACAAGGTCATTGCTGCCCTGTTTGCCGAAATCAAGAAAATACAGCAGTCTGGCCCGCAACTGGAAGATTTGAACAAGGTCAAACAATCCTGGCTGAAAGCACATCAGGAAGAATTGCGCAGCAATGAAAGCTGGCTGAACCACCTGCAAGGCGCGGTCTATTATAAAACCGAGGCAGATGCCATCTTGTCGGTGGATAAACGCATACGCGCCATCACGCCGGCACAGATCAAGGAGGCAGCGCAGCGTTATTTCAACTTCCAGAACTATGCGCAGATTGTGCTCTATCCTGAACAAAAGAAATAATCCGGTGCAATATCTGCGGCAAGCATGAGCGCAGAACAGATAAAGGGAAGGCAATCCAGACAGATTGCCTTCCCTTTTTTTATGGGGTTTTAATAGGGCTTTAAAAGGGTTTTAATAGAGTGTTAATTAAAGGAGAAAGTGTAATTCACATCCACCGCAGACTCAGCCCCAGTGCGGCCTGTGATGCTGATGCGCCGGGTCAGTTGCCAGCTCAGCTTGATACCGCCACTGGCGTCTGACAAGCCACGCTCTACCGACAACACCAGGCCCGGCAAGATACGTTTGCCGACGCTGACGACCTGGTCGGTTGCGGCATTGGTAGTACCGGTTGAACCGGCAATCGTCTGCACTGGCAGGCGGCTGCCAGAACCATTCGATGAAGAGCCTATCGAAAACTCATCAAAACCAAGGCCTTGCACAATGTCACGCGGCACATTGCGGCTGCCATCGCCGCCAAATATCGCTGTCGCTGCCGACATCAGCAATGAAGCATCGCCACTCGCAAGCTGGTCTGAGCCGCGTCCCAATACCAGCCATGAGAGTTTTTCAGCATCCGGCACTTCTGGTTCTGACACCAGCCTGACTTGCGGTGCGCTGACTGTGCCTGCCACTTCTACCCCTGCTTCGACAGGCAAACCCTTGCGCAAGGCACGGATATTCAGGCCAGGGTTGGCCGGTGGCCCCTGGAAGTTCAGGATACCCCGCTCTATCGCCAGTTGCTGGCCATAGCCTTCATACGCGCCCTTGACGGTGCGTATTGACCCGTTCGCCTGCAAAGGACTGCCATCGCTGGAACGCAGGCGCAGGCTGCCTTCCAGGCCGGTATCGAGGCCACGGCCAACAAACACGAAGCGCGGCCCCATGTCGAAGCTGACATCAATGCGGGTCTTGAGACCTTTTCTATTACTATCTGCCTCTGCTGTTTTAGTTGCTGCCGTAGCTGCCGTAGCCGCCTTGTCGGTCTTGCGTACGACAACGACATCGCTGGAAAGGCTGGGCGGCGGCAACTTGGGCAGCCTGAAGTAAGCACCATCAGCCAACACTTTGCCTGTCAGACTCCAGATATTATTGGCTTCGACAATATTCGCCTGACCAGATACCAGCAACCATCTGTCCTTGCGCTGCAGCAGTGGAAACTGCGTCCACTGTGCCTGTATACTGCCAGTCTCCTTGCCCATGTCGATATCACCACTGGCCTTGAACTCACCTTTGCGGCCTATCCAGTTCTCATCCCTGAATTGCGCATGACGCGGCATGTTGGCGACGGTGTTGGAGAATTGCAGATTCGTCAGTTTCAGATGTTTGTCTTCTATCTGCGCATCCAGGCTGCCGTTTGGCAATAACAAACCTTCAGAAGCAAAAGCGATTTCCATCTCGCGCCCCGCCAGATTGGCACGATAACCAGGCTTGCCTATGGTGCCAGACAGGCGCGCATCGGCGTTTAGCTTGCCCTTGAGCACCAGGCCAGGATTGACAAAAGGCCCCAGCCATTGCAAGTCAGGTACGGCTGCCGTGACCTGACCACTCAGGGGTGCACTGGCCAGTATGGTCCAGGCATCGTTTTGTTTGCTTAAGCGGGAATTGAGTTTCGCTTGCCACTGGCCCAGGCGGCTGCCATCGGCAAGCAGATCAAGACTGAGATTTTCGCTATCGCTACCGGCAACCAGGCCACCCAGTTTCATCTGCAATTGCACATCACGTATGCCCAGGGCGACTGAAGTACCAGTTCCTTCAGGATCATTGAAGCGCAAATCACCGCTCTGGCGTTGCAATTTGATTTCACCCTGGGCTTGCTCGGTCAATTGCAATTTCCATTGTGCATTCAGGCGCAGATTACCTGTGACTGCACTTTGCGGGTAAAACAGCCTGGCAATTTCCAGTACTTGTACATCGCTGATTTGCCCTTTGGTTTTGAGTGCAGCAGGTGTCCATTCCAGTTCTTCCAGTTCCAGCTTGCCCAGTGCACTTTGCAGCGACAGGCTACCCAGGCGCACAGACTGTGCCGACACCTGTAATGGCGCTGAGCTTTGCAAGCGCAGATCAGGATTGCCATTCAAATTCAAGGCCTGCAATTGCCCATTCCATGACCAGGCAGTGTCATTTTTTGCGCTGGCCTGCATGCTGCCATTCGCGACCAGGCTCAGTGCCTGCTTGTTAGGGAAGATGGTTTCCAGGCTCAGCTTATGGGCATCACGCCTGCCCTGCAATTTGAGACTGACTTGCGCGAGTTTGTCAGGATTATCAGGCGCAGAGCTCAAGGCCGGAAGATCGCCGCCCAGATGCTGGGCCACGAGTTCGCCATCAAACTGGCCTTTCGCACCGTTGGCCAGGCTCAGGCTGGACTTTAACTCGGCAATGGTAAATTGCTGCTTGCCACGCTTGATCACGACTTGTTGTGCCAGCGCGTCGAGGCTGCCAGCAGGCTCATTGAAGCGGCCCCGCAATACCGCATCTGCTTTCAGGTTGCCGCCCAATGCCAGTTGCCAGTTGCTGAGCAAGGGATTCAGGTGACTCAAATCCTGGGCATCAATATTGAACTTCAAGCTGTCGTCGGCACCGCCCCAGTTGCCTTGTGCTGTCACTGTATTTTTACCAAAGTGCGCATCCAGTTGCCTGACTTGCAGTTGCTGGTCTTGCAGCCAGCGCGCATCCAGCGCGGCCTGCACAGGCTGGCCTGCATATTGCCCCTGCAATTGCTGCAGATTGACTTGTACATCAAGGCGCGGCGATAGTTGGCCACGCGCGCTAAAGTCTGCCTGCAAACGGCCTGCTGGTGTCGCCACCCAGCGCGCGGGGTCAAAATCTTTAAGGCTGGCCTTAATGTTGAATGCCTGCTTGCCCGCAAAGCTGATATCACCTGCGCCCTGCAAGTGAGCATTTTCTGCCTGCAGATCAAATTTATTCAAATCGAGGAGCAGCTTCTCAGGATGGTAACTGGCTTCTGCTTTCAGGCTGGCACGGGCATCTTGTAACTGTGCTTGCAGATTGATGCTTTTGTCTTTCGCTGTCTGTGCAGAAAACTGGCCCTTGATATTACTGGCATGCAGGCGCTGGTCGATCTGGTTCAAGTCGATATTAGCCAGATTCAGTTTCAGGTCAGCCTGCAATTGCGCCGCTTGCCAATTGACGTCGGCCTGACCTTGCAACTTGCCTTTGCCTGCCAATTGCACTGCCAGGTCTGTCAGACTCAGATGCTGACCCTGCCAGAATAATTTGGTACTCAGCGACTGCACTGGCAAACCTTGTTTATTGATGCTGGCCACCTGGCTATTCTGAATATTGATAGGGCCAGTCAAACCAAATACAGTATTTTTTTGCGCGTTTTTTTCTGTATTTTTTTCTACATTTTTCTCATCTGTTATCGGTTTCAACTTCGTCAATACACGCAAGTCTGCATGAGGTGCACTGACCTGCCAGGCAGACGGGTCGAAATGTTGGACGTCAATGTCAAGCTCGCGTACATACGGTGCTGCAAATGAATTGATACGCCCCCTGGCATGTCCTTGCAGGTTTTGGTTGCGGATATTTTTTTCTGCCGCGCTATCCAATGCAGCTTCCAGCGCGATTTGCATATCATGCAGGTTGCCAGAAACCACACCTTGCAAAATGACGGGGGGTATGTCTTCCTGAACCTGGCCTTGCAAGCTCAGGCGGCTATCCAGCTTGAAAGGACTGTGGCTGCCAAGTGCAGCTTCGCCTTTCAAATTACCCCAGGGGCTGCTGAATGCGGTTTGCGCTTTGTATAAATTGTCCTGATAAGAAAAACTGCCAGTCAGTGCGCTGAGCTTCAGGGTTTCCAGCTGTTTGCCATCCTCAGTCAGGGTAGCGATATGCAAGCGCCCCAGTGCCAGCTTTGGTGCACTCAGGTTAAAGGGTAGTCCTATATCAACAGGTACGCTGGCCGCTTTTTTGCTGGATCTGCTGGCGATAGTCAAAGCGCTCAATTGCAGACTGGTGATATCCAGCTGACGTCGCCATAAAGACCCTGGCCGCCAGCGCAAGGAGATGGCGCTGCCATCGATATGCAAATCCTGGGCTACCAAGCTGAATTCGTCGAGTTTGAGTTCGCCATCCAGAGTGCCTTGCACACCACGGAATTTGAGGCTGCCAAGACTGATATTTTCTATCAATGCCAGCGCAGTTCTGGTGCCACTCTCAGTTTTGTACATCCAGGTCAGGGCGAGGCCGGACACAACAATGATTAGAAAACACAACTTGAGAATGAACAGGCTCAAGCGGTGCAAATGACTTCGCTTTTTTTTAGCGAGCACTTTTTTCTCTGGCTGATTTTTTTCGTTTTCGCTCATATCAGAAAGCAATCGCGATAGAAAAATCCAGCCGCACCTTCTTGGTCTGGCGACCATAAGCCAGATCAAGTGCAATCGGCCCCGCAGGTGTCTTGTAACGTGCACCGACACCCATGCCCTGCTTTAAATTCAACTCACGGAAGTTATCAGCGGCATTACCCACATCAAGGAAAGTGGCAGCGCCCCAGGAAGAATTAAGCCAGTGCACATATTCAGCACTGGCCGTTGCCAGCACGCGGCCACCACGTGTGCTGCCTACATGTTGTATGCCCAGGGTTTGATAACCATAGCCACGCACGGTAGTACTGCCACCAGTGCGGAACAGATAATCTTCAGGGATACCCTGCTCATCTTTGGAAAAAACTGCACCTAGCTCTGCTCGCAAGATCACGGTGTCTGTTTTGCGTACTGGTATCCAGCGCTGATATTTGGCGTAGCTGCGTATAAAGCGCTGGTCAGAGAACAAGGCTTTTTCAGATGCGGCAAGATCAAATTGCAAAATCTGCCCGCTGCGTGGATCAAAAGGCTGATCAACATCACGCCAGGTCCAGCCTATGCTGGCAACCAGTGCCTTGTTGACCTCTTCTGCTTCGCCATCAGGAGAAATTTTTTCCCTGACGATGTTCAGGCCCAGGCGTTGTTCGAGATGGCCGCGGGTGCTGGTGCGCTTGATACCGAGAGCATAGCGGCTGGAACGCACGCCGGCGATATTTTCGCGCTCCACCAGTACACCAAAAGAATCGAGGAATTTGCTTTCACGCGGTGGCAGGTAAATATCGGCATACCCAAGTTGCCTGCGCTGCTCGAGCCTGACGGCACTACGCAAATCCCAGGCCTGCTCAAGTATATTGCGGTCACGATAGGCAACTTCGCTGCGGTAACCGGTATTGGTGCTGTAGCCCAGGCCAAAGCTCAGGTCACGGGCCTGGCGCTCTACCACGGTCACATCCACAGGTACGGCGTCGGCTTTTTCTGGATCAGGATCTATGCCTACTGCAACAGTAGCAAAGTAAGCAGAGTTTTGCAGGGAGCGCTGAAAATCCAGCAAGCGCGAACGTGAATAGACCTCGCCTTTTTTGGGTGCCTGATAGCGCTCTATGAGCCAGGAGGGGTAACGCTGCAAACCGGTGACACGCAAATCACCCAGGGTAAATACCGGGCCACTATCGACTTCTACTTGCAGGATGCCGCTATGCTGGTCAGCGTCGATTTTTGCTTCGCTGGATGTCATGCTGGCTGAGGCATAGGCATCTGAGCGCAGGCTTTCCAGCAGCTGGTTTTTTGAATCACTCCAGTCAGCATCACGGAATGGCTGGCCGACTGCGAGGCCCCAGTCTTCTTGCAAAGCCCGTCGCCTTTTGGTAACGGCTTTGTCGCCGGCATCAATCGCGTCTGCCATGGGGCCCTGCACCTTCACAGACACGTTTTCTATGATGGTGCGCTGGCCTGCCTCCACAGTCACATGGATGATTTTATTTGTGGAGGCTGGCGCAAGAGCCTGATCTGGATTATCAAACTGGATTTGTGGCGAGAAATAGCCTTCAGTAGCGAGGATATTGCTGATATCCAGGCGCAATCTCTTGATCAGTGCGGGAGTAATATTCTGCGCTTCAGCATTGCTGGCAAATTCAGGAATATGTTCCCTGAGCAGATCAGCCCAGTGTGATTTGGCAGCAACCAGTTGCAAACGGCCACTGCTGGTGGTGGAAACAGCTTCATTGTCTGTCTCAGGCATTTGCACAGATGGAGCAGACGCAGCAGATGCAGCAGTTGGAGTCGATTGGGCAGAAGAGATTTCGGTTTGCCCTGACTGCTGCGCTCTCACCAAGCCTGCACCGCATAAACCGGCAGCACAGAATAGTATCAGTAAGGGGCGCAGTCTTATCTGCATCTGCATCTGCAAAAACTCACTTGGTCGCCAGACCAACGCGATTGATACCCAGTTTTTTTGCTTCTGAAATCACCTGTATGACCTCGTCATAAATCATGCCCTTGTCGGCAGACACCAGCACAGACAACTCTGGCTTGGCGTCATGGTACTCACGCAGTTTTTGCATCAGTTGCTTGCGGTCTTTGGCTTCTTCCTTGCTTTCCTGGCGGTTGTTGCCATTGTTACCGGCTTTGCTATTGATGCTTATGGTGGAAGCTGCATCGGGCCGCAAGGTGATTTCTATGTAATCAGATGGCGGCTGGGTAGATTGCCCGGCAGTAGGCAGGTTGATGACGCTGGGATTGGTCATTGGTGCGCACACCATGAAAATCACCAGCAACACCAGCATCACGTCGATATACGGCACAACGTTGATCTCTGCCTTGAATTTGCGTTTACGTTCGCCACGCAGGGTACTCATGCTATCTCATTCTGCCTTAGCGTGACTGACGCTGGAGAATGTTGGAAAATTCTTCAATAAAAGTTTCAAAGCGTATCGCCAGTCTATCGATATCGTGGGAGTAACGGTTGTAGGCCAGTACAGCAGGAATCGCGGCAAACAGGCCTATCGCGGTAGCGATGAGCGCTTCTGCAATACCTGGGGCCACGGCAGCCAGTGTCGCCTGCTGCACATTCGCCAGACCACGGAAAGAATTCATGATGCCCCAGACCGTGCCAAACAAACCTATGTAAGGCGAGACCGAGCCGACGGAAGCAAGAAAGGACAGGTGTGACTCCAGCAAATCCATCTCACGCTGGTAAGACGCACGCATGGCACGGCGCGCACCATCGAGCATGGCGGTGGCATCCAGCGTGGTTTTATTGGCGGTCTTTACTTTGTGGTATTCGCTCATACCGGCTTCAAAAATACGTTCGAGCGCACCGCTGGTGTCGCGGCCAGTACGGCGGCTATTGGTCGCCGCTGCATACAAATCAACCAGATTGCCACCAGACCAGAAATTGCGTTCAAATTCTTCAGTTTGTCCGCGCGCTTTTTTGATGGCGAACATTTTACTGAAGATGTAAGTCCAGCTCGTCAGTGACACGCCTAGCAGCAGTGCCATGACCAGTTGCACCAGGATAGAGGCATTCGTGATCAGACTTAAAAATGAAAGGTCTTGGGTAACAGTCATATTGAATCAATTCAAAAACAAAACACCGGGCAATGTTGCCGCCCTAAAATAAAATAATCTCAGCCAGCATCTCTGTCTATCTGTGCCAGCACGTCAGCAGGAATTGCCGCTGGTCTGACTTCAGTCTTACTGACACAACCAACTTTGATCTTGCCAGAAGCCAGTAAGCGCTGGCCACACCAGGCCTCTTGCACAAACTGCACAGATGCCCTGCCCAGCTTTTCGACCACGACGGTGAGTCTTAGTTCATCGTCCAGCCTTGCGGGTGCATGATACTCGACTGCGGTGGCTTTGACGACAAACATCAGGCCGTGCTCATCTGCCATTTGCTGCTGGTTGACGCCTGCAGCCCTGAGCCACTCGGTACGGGCACGCTCAAAAAACTTGAGGTAATTCGCATAAAAAACGATGCCACCGGCATCAGTGTCTTCATAGTAAACCCTGACCGGCCATACAAATTCTGTTTTCATAGTATAAACTTTACCAGCTATTCAGTGCGTATATTTACTCTTTGTCACTCAAAGGAGCGGTTGCTGCCATCAATTTGGCAGCAGGCAGAGTAAATCAATGTCTCAGTAAAGCCTGAGACCTGATGAAAATCACACAGTATTGCGCTTGATGACCAGTGGCCCATAGCCCTGGCAAGTAGGCATCATTTCTATATGATTGATATTCACATGCGCAGGCAAAGTAGCGATCCAGTAGGCTGTTTCAGCGATATCAATGGCTGTCAGCGGTACGGTGCCCTCATAGACCTTGGCTGCCGCATCATCATTGCCTCGGAAGCGCACATTGGAAAATTCAGTGCCGCCGCAAAGGCCAGGAGCAATATTGGTAGCTCGCACGCCTGTGCCAACCAGATCAGCACGCAAATTGCGGGTAAACTGATCGACAAAAGCCTTGGTCGCGCCATACACATTGCCGCCCGGGTAAGGTGTTTCGCCAGCCACTGAACCTATATTGATGACCGTGCCACTGCCACGCGCCACCATGTCTGGCAGGATGGCTCTGGTGACCGTGACCAAGCCCTTGGTATTGGTGTCTATCATGGTATCCCATTCATCCTGGGAGGCCAGATGCGCCGGTTCTGTACCCAGGGCCAGGCCAGCATTGTTGACCAGAACGTCAATATTTTTCCATTCGGCACTTAAACCAGCCAAAGCCTGCTTGATGGAGTCTTTGCTGGTGACATCCAGCGTGACTGGCAACAAGGCAGCGCCAAGCTCTGCTTGCAAAGCGTCCAGCCTGTCTGTGCGGCGTGCTGCAGCAATGACTTTATGGCCTTCGCGGACAAATTTGCGCGCCATTTCTTCACCAAAACCTGAACTTGCACCTGTAATCAAGACGATCATGCTGAATTCCTTCAATTTTTGTGGGTAATTTGCCTAGCTGACGTTTGCAGCTCTGAAGCATACTATTTTAAGTGGTTTTGCCATCCAATATCGGGAAGCTAAAAATTTCAGGGCAATACTTGTGTGAAAATTAATTTTTGCTATACCACTGCTGGCACTTGCCCATTCAAACGCCATCACGTAAAATCCTTGCACCATTTCATCTCACGTGACTGGCGAAGTGGCCATATCTGCCCTGTTAGACGGGCAAGCATTCTGGCCCAAGATGGAGATCCATCGGGAAGCGTGAGATTTCGGAGTCTATCTGACTCCAGCCGTGCGCCTGGGTAGCCTGATGGTAAAAGCAATGAGGCTGCCCCTATCCGTTTCAGACACCTCATTAACAACAATCATTGTTTATTAACAGGAATAATCAGGAACCGCCATGTTTGCAAAAAATCATACTCTCGCCAACGTAGATCCAGAACTGTTTGCTACGATACAAAAAGAAAACGTCCGTCAACAAGAGCATATCGAGTTGATCGCCTCTGAAAACTATTGCTCCCCAGCCGTCATGGAAGCCCAGGGCTCCCAGTTGACCAACAAATATGCTGAAGGTTATCCAGGCAAGCGCTACTACGGTGGTTGCGAGCATGTGGATGTGGTCGAGCAACTGGCGATTGACCGTCTGAAGCAGTTGTTCAATGCCAATTTCGCCAATGTACAGCCTAATTCAGGCTCACAAGCCAACCAAGGTGTGTTTTTTGCCTTGCTGAACCCAGGCGACACCATCATGGGCATGAGCCTGGCTGAAGGTGGTCACCTGACCCACGGCATGCCTTTGAATATGTCTGGCAAATGGTTCAATGTGGTCTCTTATGGCCTCAATGAGCAAGAAGATATCGACTACGATGCCATGGAAAAACTGGCACGTGAAACCAAGCCTAAACTGATCATCGCCGGTGCTTCCGCATTCGCCTTGCGCATCGATTTTGAGCGTTTCTCTAAAATCGCCAAAGAAATCGGCGCTTACTTCATGGTCGATATGGCTCACTATGCTGGCCTAATCGCAGCTGGCGTGTATCCTAATCCTGTGCCTTTCGCTGACGTGGTCACTTCCACTACCCACAAGAGCTTGCGCGGTCCACGTGGCGGTATCATTTTGACGAATGATGAAGCTATCGCCAAGAAGATCAATTCTGCGATTTTCCCTGGTCTGCAAGGTGGCCCGTTGATGCATGTTATCGCTGGTAAGGCAGTTGCTTTCAAAGAGGCACTGACACCAGAATTCAAGGCTTACCAGGAACAAGTCGTCAAGAACGCTGCTGCGCTGGCAGATACCTTGACTGCGCGCGGCCTGCGTATCGTTTCTGGCCGTACAGAATCCCACGTCATGCTGGTGGATTTGCGTCCTAAAAACCTGACAGGTAAAGAAGCCGAAGCCATCCTGGGTTCTGCCCACATGACTTGCAACAAGAACGGCATCCCGAACGACCCACAAAAACCGATGATCACTTCTGGCATTCGCCTCGGCAGCCCGGCTTTCACTACCCGTGGCTTCAAGGAAGAACAAGCAGTTAAAGTGGGTAACCTGATTGCGGACGTGCTCGATAATCCACATGATGCAGCAACGATAGAACGCGTGAAAGCTGAAGTCAAACAATTGACAGATGCATTCCCGGTTTATCAAGCGTAATAGATTCATCAAGCTTAAGAGATTCAAGCAAAGCAAGGCTTAAGTATCAGGCAGCACAATAAAAAGCCACTCGCTTGAGTGGCTTTTTTGTATCATCGAATTATAAAATCAATTATAAAAACCATTGGAGCACTATACGTCATGAAATGCCCTTTTTGCCACAACGATGATACCCAGGTCATCGACACCCGCGTTTCAGAAGAAGGCAATGTCATACGCCGCCGCCGCCGCTGTGCCGACTGTGACAAACGTTTTACCACCTACGAGCGTATAGAACTGGTGATGCCTGTGATCGTCAAGAAAAACGGCAGCCGCACAGAATACGAGACCGCAAAGCTGCGCGCCAGCCTGATGCTGGCCCTGCGCAAGCGCCCGGTATCAGCCGAAGCGGTCGAGACAGCCATACAGAGAATAGAAGAAAAATTATTGTCCAGCGGAGAGCGCGAGGTCATGTCCGGCCACTTGGGTGAACTGGTCATGCGCGAATTGAAACGCCTCGATAAAATCGCCTACATCCGCTTCGCTTCTGTCTATAAAAGCTTTGAAGATGTATCCGAGTTTGCCGAGGCTATACAAGAAGTCAGGAAGAGTTAAAGCTCCTCCCGGTTCTATTACTTGGTCCAGCAGGTATCGACAGATAAAGTATTGCCCACGTTCGATCTTGCACCACTTTCATTGATCGCATAAGTGCCACAGCCATCTGTGGCCATCCTGCCACCAGCCCGCGGTACTGCACGAACGCTAAAAGTAGTCGCAGTTGGTGCTATCGTAAAACTGATGTCATAGTCAACATTACTGCCAGTAGCACCGACCGGGCTGACCAGCATGGGTAATGCAACCGCAGTACCATCACGCATCACATTATATTTATCATTCGCAGTCATGAAGCTCTGCATGAATTGCACGTTTTGCGTTAGAACAGAACGCGCATCCGCACGTCGGCTACGCCTGACATTATCGGTATATGCGGGGATAGAGATTGCAGCCAATATCCCCAAAATAACGACCACAATCAATATCTCTATCAGAGTAAAGCCTGCTTCAGATTTCTTAATTAGCACTTGAGCACCTCTATGATATTAATCAGTACGCAATATCTGTTTCCAGATACGTCTGGTAGGGTTGTAACTTGGGGCAATAGATGTGGGATTTATTCCATTACCGGATAAACCCGCACCAGACGATACCGGTTGATAAATAATTGCCGAAGGACCATTTTTCAGCAACGTAGATCCGAAGGTCAGACCACCCTGCTTACCTGCAATAATAGCATCTGCAGAAGTCACTTTATTATCGCCGTTCGTATCAAACGTAGGGTAAGGGAAAACATTACCGTTCATGGCATTCAAAATAAATGTTGTTGATTTACCGTCTGAAGAACAAGTATCTACAGCACTGGCCGGAATAATACTGGTAAAAACTATCTCATCAAAGAATATTTGCGGATCTATGGTCAGACGTTCACCTGTACTCAAGTTCATATCCATGTACCAGCCACGTTTACTTGCCCAGTCAATCGTTTCATTACTGACCGTGTAAGCACTGGAACCCGCCCAACTCAAGGTTCGTTTTTGCAGGGCAGACTGACTACCTGATATGGAGGTTGGAGAACTGACACTAGCTACACCAGTTTGATCCCACACGCCATACAAAGATTGAACGTCAGTATTCAAAGCATCTTCAGTTTCGTAAATTTTTCCTGTTCCAAACAGCAGCATCATCCCGCCTTTACTATGTGGAATCATATCAGGCTGGACTGTAATTGGCTGTGGAACGCCGCCAATTTTTGCCTGAAATAAAGGTGTTCCTGAAAATGCCACTGTAGTACCTGAGTTTTTTACATCAAACTTCCACAAATTACCTTGCAGATCGCCAGCAAAGATAGCTTTAATAGTTGCGTCAGAGCCAACGATTAATTTTGGTGTGGCAAGTCCATTAGGCGTAGTTCCACTACCTACACCAGTATCTATTTTGGTAACTGCACCATCGGTCAGTCGAATGATGAACAGCTGCGCGCGCTTTGAAAAACTCTCATAGCCATTCCCCAGGATAGCGACCCAGTCGCCATTTGGCATACGGCCAATTTGTGGAGTACCAATGGTATATCCCAACTCTGGTTGCGTTGTGGAATTAATTTCCCAAAGAATCTTGCCTGGCCCGAATGTAGGAAGTGTCGGCACAGTAACATCCATGGCGAAAACAGCCCTGCCACCTGCACCAGTAGTGCCAACCAAAGCCGTCTTCCAACCATTGTCGTAATAGTCCCCTACTGCAGGCGTACCATCGACAAAGAATCTGTGACCATAGGTAGTGCGTGAGAGAAGAGGTAAATTACTCATGACAGCTTTTGGGACATAAGCAAACTCCTCGACACCTGTAGTACTGTTAATGGCATGCAACATACCATCGTTCGAGCCTATGTATACCATAGGTGTGCGATTATATTTAGTCAGCAGATATCCGCCGTAACTAGTTTTGCCATCCGTGCCTGCTGGCAAATAGCTATACCCACTGTCGTCACCTTCTTTGACGTATTGAGGAGCCGAGTTCACAAAATCACCAAATGGCACAGTACGTGGGCGAAGACGGCTCAAATCCGGCCCCCCAATAATGTAATTGACTATATTAGCTCCAGTGACGGTAGTTGCAGGATAGGTACTAGCTTCCGCATCAAAATAGGCCTGATCTGCAAGTGCAAGATTAGTGTAATTAAAGACCTTGCCCTTAATCACAGGATCAACATAAGTAAATACTCTATTTTGTCTAGGTGAAAAATCAGGTACCGTTGCAGTCCAGCCATTCCCTGTAATGACGCCGTTGTCATCCAATAATCTTTGTACCAATTGACCTGACCAGTCAGACGTGCGGTAAGTAGAAGTAAAGATACTACTACCTGCACGTACCGTATTGCTGGATGTGCCAACAGCCGCAGCATCGCCGACACGCTCTGCTATCGTATTCAGAGAAGAATCAAGTGCTGCTGCAAACTCCGTAGGATTGGATGCACTAAAGTACTTACCACGGGAATTAACAGCGGCATGCCACAAATCGTCAATCTGATTGGTCGAACCATCTGGCCAGACTTTGGCACCACTCGTCAAGGCGGGCAAATCAGTGGTTGGATCCAGCGTTCCTTTGACACCCAAACCCACTGTGAACTGTGTCAGATGTTGCCAAAAAGCAGGATCAGCACCTGTGGTCGGTACATTTTTCTTAGCTGCGGTCCAATCCGGACGCAAATCATTTGCCCAATAATAAAAGGCTATATCTGCCAGCGTATTGCTAAAAGTATCGGTGTACGGCTTAGCGGGTGTGTATTGATAAGTTGATCCATCTGGCCGGGTCATTGTTGGGCCATTGGCACCATCATAGTTACCATTGCGTCCGGCACCTGCTGCCGTACCGTTCCAATAACCATCAGTCATTAAAATATTATAATTTTGGCGGCAAGTTAATTGCGTTGAGGTCAAACCGACACCTGAAGTCGTCTGCCATGGACCAGTAATTGATGTGTCTTTGAAATATTGACCAACCTCATCAACAGCCTTGCGCAATGGAGTGCCAGCAGCAGGCATTCTTTGTTTGTACAAAGTATTCAAGAAATTGGTTTTATTGGTGGCACTGAAATCATTTGAGACTTTGTTGATGACAGTACCATTCGTATTAATAGTGCCGAACCCCACCCTGATCGTAGAATTTTGCTTGGAAAAAGCTTGTCCACTACCACCGCGTGCAGTCAGAATACGAGAACGATGATATTGAAACCAGTTGGCAAAGTTTTGTAGCTCTTCCGTTACTGTACATGCACTGAGAGCACAGTCGGTACGGGCTGGCGCTTTAGCAGGGAAAGTTGTCCCGGCTTTGATTTCATAGCGATCGAAACAGGTTAGCGTAGAAAGATTACATCCACTCGTACCTTTATACACATAGTAAAGTGCGGGAAATATTGTTCTGGAATTGGTGTCGTAAGCGGTTGCAGCATCATTCAACCAGCCATAGACGCCAGCGGGAAAAGTCTGATTAATTGATAAATTAATCGTATTGGTATTTGTGCCGCCACTTGGAGCTACTGGATTATATAGCGCAGCCAAAGGATTGGCAGGTGCCATCAAGCCACCATTAGGATCAGCCCAAGGCTGATATAAAACCTTGGGATCGTAGTAAGCCTTGTTCACGTCGGAAGAACGCCAGCGTGCCACTGTAATATTGTTGTTAAACCCAACAACAATCGAGTTCTGAATACCATAATCACCTGCCCCGCCAACATTATATAAATTAGTCGGCTTAGGAAATACGTTAGTGACCCAGCATCCTCCGCAATAATCATCGTAACCTGTTCCTGTAACATCACCGTTACCGGTTCTGGGAATATCGTCAGGCATCATTTCCCACATCATGGAGCCTGAGTCATCCAGCGTATAAAAAATGTTAGGTGGTACATTAGGTTTCACCAATGGTGGCGCATTAGATATGGTGGCATATGCCAAGCCAGGGGCAATCAATTGCCCTATTAACGAGCCAATCATGCAAGCAATTAGCGATTTATTTATTTTCTTCATGGTCTTCCCCTGAATGTTCATTCTTATGCTGCCAGCAGCCATTTGCCATACCATTGGACTAATGCATCAATGTTTGGCAAAGCCGCCACACTGTAAATTGACAGGATGCGCATTACAAAACACAGTTCATGTTGCGGACCCAATGTATAAAGTCACTTGCAACCAGATCACTGAAAGGTTTGAACTACCCTCCCCTCTGGCAGTAATGACATAGTTCATCATATGACGAAGGTCATTGGTACCCTCATTTGATGCATTACCTGAAAATGAGGCATTACTTCCAGGTATTGGTACGAACCATTCTTCAATCATGCATTCCGGCTGATTAGTCACATTTGGAACAGTGTTTGCCGGTAAGCGATAACCTTTAGTCGCCCAGTTTGCTTTCGTTGCCCAAAGTACTGGGGGAGGGTTAAGAATGCTGGTCTGTACATATAAATTGACGGGAATGTTATTCACAGTCCTATCCAGGCCAGCTGGCAACACACCACCTTTATTGGTTAACTCAAAATCTTTCTGACAATATCGCAAAGCAGTTTCTGCAGCTTGAAATGCAAGATTTTGCTCCCTGATACTGCGCGCAAATCGCTCTTCCTGAGTAGCACGTCTCACCGCAGTGATCGCCAGCATCGTCAGGACCAGGAGAAAAATCATGGAAGTAAGCATCACAAATCCACGTTGCGATGAATAATTTCTTATCATAAAGTTCTCCCATTCGTACGGCCACGCAAAGAAATGACACTAGAAAAAGCTGCATATAATCTTTTGTCAGTTGCCGTGACAAGATTGCCGCTACAGTCACGATATTTTTGTGCTGTTGGCGTAATGTTATCGTTAGCAGATCGCATCACTATACAAACCCTCGCAGAAAGTACTTTAAAAAAGCGGTTCGCCATAAGTGCCCAGGTTTCATCGGGGATCATATCTCGATCCCTAATTTGATAGGCTGGCAAGGGAACAGTCGTTGCCGAATCTGTCAACTGCGCCGCAGTATAAAAGCCATCAACAGATTGATTGTCATCTTGATCGTAGCCATAAGTTACTTTCATATCAACAACATTATCTGCAATAGGTTGTCCAGGTGAAAAATTGGTTGCCCCCGGCGCCGTACCACCATTCCCTGCACAAAAGAGTTCTCTGCGTCCAGTTACAGGATTTAGCTCAACATAAAAGCGATTTTCAACAATAGCAGGCACTGTTGTAACTGCCTGCCCCAAACAATCTGCCGGAACACCACCGCTGGAATTTGAATTGAGGCCATCAATCACATACCGGATCAGAAATGAGTCGGGGTTGCTACCACCCGCGCACACGGCAGGAACGGCAGTAGCAGAATTGAAGCCACCTGTACACCCTTCGATCGCCTGGCCAGCCCCCGTGTAATTACTCAAACCACCACCCGCCCCCGTAGAAGGCGCACCATTTATTAATTGCCCATATCCAGCCATTCTTAAATTGAATGCCATAGTAGCCAAAGCCAGACGGCCATCTTCTTCCATGAGCGCTTTGTCATCAGTTACCCTGTACGTCTGTGTATTAGTTACATACAAAGTACTGACAGCCAGCATGATAATTAAACCAATTGCAAGGGAGATCATCAACTCCACCAGAGTCCGGCCTTGCTGATAGCGTAAATTCGTCATTTTCATATTTACCTCAGTTATGGCGAAAACCTGACAGTGAAACAACGCACACCTACACCAGGAGCCGGAGCGGTAGCCGTAGGGCATGCTGGGTCAACAATAGTCAGGTTAGCTTCTTTCCACATGACGATAACATCGTACCCTGTCGGCGCTACAGGCACGATATACCCAGCACCATCAGTCAGGCGATTTGACAGCCCCCTTAGCCAGTCGTTGATGTCGATACCCGCAACCTCGGCAGGAGTGCAACGGGGGCCGCCGCAAGTCGGAACGGGAGGCAAGCTTGCAACCGTCGTCGCATAGGCTGTCGTGTAAGTGTATGATGCTGCGCCGGAGATAGGATCTTTGACACCCTGACCATTTGCACGCATGCGCTCACTCAAATCATATGCGGCCTGAGTAGCTTCGGTACGTTGATTGGCAACTTTCAAGTACCGCATCGTGTTTGCCTGCAAACTGGCGACGCCCAGCAAACCAATTGCAATGATAATGATCGTCACAACAATCTCCACCATCGACGCACCGGCTTGCTTGTTCAATATATGTTGTTTCATGGCGCTCTCAATTCTCAATTACAGGCAGCAGTTTTGGAAACCAGTATCCGCCCCCCAATGCCGACGCATACATAACGGTCACGGGTTGTATCAGGGTCATTACCTTTCACGTAAAATTGCACTGCCCCCCCCATGTTTTGCCCTGTCGCATTGAAAGTCAACGCCACTGTATTATTCGGAGTTGGAACTACGGAGCCTTCGTTGAAAGTACGCATAGTCGCGGGCTGAACGAACAACAAGTCATCACCGGGATTAAATTGCCCATCGCTATTTGCATCCTTGAATGCAATCCAGCCACCTGCCCAGCCAGTATTGCTCGATGCGTTACTGACAACGTTAGAACATGCCGGTGTCGTAGCTTCCGGGTTATCACTTTTGCAAATCACTACACCACCGCCTCGCTCCCGTGCAATAGCCTTTACCAGGAGCAAATCATGCAACAGTGAATCTGTCGTAGTCCGCACACGGCCACCACTGAGCATATTCCTGAACTGGGGTACAGCAAATACTGAAATAATTCCGAGAATGGCAACAACAATCATCACTTCAATGATTGTGTAGCCGCTTTGCCGCTCAGATCGGATTTGATGTTGGTTGGTCATTATTGTCACCTTAGTTTCAGACATGATATGCGTAATTGCATCCCGGAATCAAAAGCTAGTCGATTAACGGTATGCTTAAACTGATGAATGGATATTGAAAATCGTATCCGTAGTACGGGAGGCATCAGTTTATACCATGCGAGTTCGCTTTTTGAGCTTTAACTTGTGTCGTCAGTGACCCCATCAACAGTCCCAACGCACCGATTGGCGGTGCTTCTCACGCTGAAACAAACCCATCAAGATATAAAAATGGCATGAATTCTTTTCAGAGCTGGCATTTGCGAATGCTATTCTCAAAAGCGAACACCCAGCCATTCAGGTGGCAGAGAACGTACTTGTTCAACGAATGCCGCTGGAACGCCAGCCCGGTCGCCTCCTACCTGTGCGGGAACGACAATTTAGAGGTTGACATCTCAAGATGGATATTGATGTTCAAAGAATTCAGTTAAAACAATCATGAGAACGACGATACACGCATCTAACGCAAAGACTTGAACAGCAAATTTGCCGACAATACTGTCGATGCCAGGCAGTAGTCGTCCAGATTGCAAGAGAGTCAGCTTCACAATCGTCGCTCCAGCGCAGGCTGGAGCCCAGTGTCGTTCGCTGGTGAGCCGTGCAGGTAATCAAGAGAGAGAGTAAAGTGATCAGACGGTGGTGCGCACGGCGCACCCTACTGCGGTGAGCAAGCGGTGCAGCCCGGAAACAGAGAAGAAACTCAGACAACAGAGTAAAAACAGAAAGGATGTGACGATTTATTGTTGTTATTTTCGTTTGTATTTCTGTTTAGTTTTTGTGTTTTCCGTTCGCACAAAAGCAAAACCCCCACTCAATTAAATGAGTGGGGGTATGCGGAATAAAAGCCTGACGATAACCTACTTTCACACTGGTTGCAGCACTATCATTGGCGCGTAATCGTTTCACGGTCCTGTTCGGGATGGGAAGGGGTGGTACCGATTAGCTATGGTCA